>CAWUMN010000081.1:0-6349 GCA_963923595.1 uncultured bacterium | reverse complement strand
CTCGTAGTATTCGACGGCGTCGAGTTCCTCGCCCTCGGGGAGACGGGCCTGGAGCGCGGCGCGGATAAAGTTCGCAATCGTCACGCCGGGGATTTCCATCGGGTATTGGAAGGCCACAAAAAGACCGGCGCGGGCGCGTTGATCGGGCTCCTCCATTTCAAAAAGATTCAAGCCGTCGAGTGTGACGGAGCCGCCGGTGACCTCGTAGTCCGGGTGGCCGGCCATGACCTTGGCGAGGGTGGATTTGCCGGAACCGTTTTTTCCCATGATCGCGTGGACCTGGCCCTTGGGAACTTCGAGGTTCAGGCCCTTGAGGATTTGGCGGTCGCCGATGTTGGCGGTGAGGTTTTCGATTTTGAGGCTCATGGTATGTCAGTTGTTGGATTTTTTGCAGTCCGGGCAGATGCCGCGCAGGGTGATTTCGGAATTGTTCACGGAAAACCGGGCGGGAACTTTGAGGAATTGGGTGATTTTGCCCTCCTTCGCGATCGGGATGTCGGTGACCGCGCCGCAGGATTGGCAAATGAAATGCCCGTGGTCGGTCACATTCGGGCAATAGCGGGTCGCCTCGCGCTCAACATTTACCTGCTTGGCGAGGCCGCATTCGACCAGCGTCTCTAGGCAATTGTAAACCGTGGCCAGCGAGATGCCGGGAATGCGTTGCTTGGCGCGGATGAAAACCTCGGTCGCGGTCGGATGGTCTCGTTCGTCGAGAAGGACATTATAGACCTCGCGGCGCTGAGGGGTGAGGCGATGACCACTGTGGCTGATCGTCTCCTCGTAATCGGAAGGCACTGTTTTTCTCGCGGGCATGGCGGGACAAATTAGCCACACCTTTTCTCCTAACAAGAATAATTCTAAATAAAGGCTCGGTCGGATTACTCGCTCGGCGAGTATTCCGTGAGTTTGTTTTTTCCAAGCCCGAGCGAAATCATGAACCCCTCCTGACCGAACAAAAACGGATGCACGCCCGATTTTAACGAGACTGTAGAAAGCTTGCCGCTGAAGATGCCATCCCCCACGACGAGGGACGGCGTGATGCCGCACTCGAACCCTCCCCACCGGTAGAGTTCATCCAGCGCAGCGCGGTCCTCGAAGAAAATCGCGTAGTTGAATTTTTGCACACCCAGCTCCAGACCAGCCGAAATCCCGGTGAGGTTAAAGTAGGCGGCCGGGGTGCGTTGGAAAAACAGGACGCCGGTTGCGCTTTGGATCGCCAAGCCGAGACCGACCATGTGCGCGTCGGGAAAAACGACCACGGCCAGGCAATGCCTCCCCAAGTCGGCGGCCTCGGAGTTTCTGGAGTAGAGTTTGGAAAGCGCGCCGAGGGCCTGGCGTTCGAGCTCGGGCTTGGAAAACGCGGCGGCATCGCCGAGGCAGGCCGCAGCCAGGGCCAGGGCGACGCCCCATTTCATGAAGAACGATTGGTTCATACGGAAAGCGTAATTCCCGCAGGTCCCCTGCCAACGCAGGGAAAACCCCGCCTACTGGTTAAAGCGAGGTTTTGGTCTTTGGCGTGGAGTCTGTGCGGACTCCGACACGCACGAGATCGATGTCCTCCTCGCGCAAATTTCCGAGCCCGAGGGACGAGGCGCTCTCGAGCCAGCGCGTCATTTCCACCAGCGAGGGCAATTTCGAGGGCGCGCGGTTTTCATCGAGCAGGCGCAAGGCGGTGGCGTCGATGGCCACGGGATCCTTGCTCGCGAAGATCGTGTGATACTCGATGAGGAATCCGGGGTTTGGAAACGGCCCTCCGGCGTATTGGAGAACGAGGCCATCCATGATCGTGAGGACGACTTTCTCGCGGATCACGCCATCGGCGTAGATTTCCGCGAGATAGGGGTCACCGTGCTCGGGGGCGCGGGTGAAGCGGCGCCAGTTGTCGAGATTCGACAAGGCCATGTTCGCAAGGGCGCCGTTGAGGCCGGTGTGGATGCTGTCTTGCAGCGAGGGGACATTCACGACCTTGTCCACTTCGGCGCTCAGGATTTTCGACCAGCAACTCGTGCTGCTGAGCTGCTCACCGGTTCCCAAAACATCCACCATGCTCGAACCCTCGCGATCGCCGAATTTGCTGTCGCCCCAGATCAAGCGGCCCAAGACCGGCGCGGTGAGGATCGATTTCGTGTCGTAGCCTTTCGCCGGATCGATCCAGCGCAAGCGGTAGAGGGAGCTTTTGGGATCGAACCCCGCCGCCAGCAAATCCTCGGCATTGCGGTCCCACACGATGATGTTCGAGGGCAAAACCCCCGCCGAGGCGAGGCCGACGGCGATGGCTTCAACGACAGCGGGGTGCGTGCCACTCACCGCCCCGCCCGTCGCCGCCACCTTGATTCCCACGCGGTCTGTGGGTTTGACCAGCGAGGCCCAGGCCGCCGCAGGGTTGGGTTTGCCCGTCGTCGCGCAGACGAGGTTATCCACCATGCGGCGCACGACAGCGGGATTCACGGCGCGCCCCGAGGGCTTCGAGGCGGTTTCCATCGCGTAGTATACGGTGGATTTTGGAGAACCCGCGAGGGCCACATAGGCCAAGGCGAAGAGTAAAAACAGAACGGCGCAGACATTGCGGCGATAAATCATCGAGGCTAGGGTCGGTCGGTGGTCCGGCATCTTTATGTTCACATTCCGTTTTGTCCGAAGGTATGCCCCTATTGCAGCTTCTACAAGGAGGCTAGCGATCGGAACAAAACCAAGGCCTTCCTCGACGCTGTGCTCGCCGAGGCGGAGTTGGAGGCTGAGGGGCTCGCGCCGTGGACGGTTTTTTTCGGCGGCGGCACACCCTCCGCCCTCTCGACCACGCAACTCCAATACCTGATCGGCGGGCTTCAAGAGCGGGTGGATTTTTCCGAGGTGCGGGAATTCACCCTCGAGATGAACCCCGCCACCGTTTCGCTCGAAAAAGCCAAGGCGCTTCTCGAGCTCGGCGTCAACCGCGTGAGCATGGGAGTTCAATCCTGGGACGAGGGGCTTTTAAAAAACCTCGGGCGAGTCCACTCCGGATCGCAAGCCCGGCGCAGCTACGAAATCCTCCGCGAGGCTGGCGTGCCGAATGTGAACCTCGACCTGATTTTCGGCATCCCCGGGCAGGATCGCGGGCAGTGGATCGACTCGCTCCGCCAAACTCTCGTGCTCAATCCCGATCACATTTCCGCCTATTGCCTCACCTACGAGGAGGACACCGAGTATTTCGAGCGCTTCCGGCGTGGTGAACTCGTGCCCGAGACCGAAAAGGACGCGGATTTTTTCGAACTCGCGATGGATACCCTCGAGCAGGCTGGTTACCAGCAATACGAAATCTCCAACTACGCCAAGCCCGGCCGCGAGTGCCTGCATAATCTCAGCTACTGGAGAGCATCCGACTACGCCGGTTTCGGTCCGAGCGCGGTATCGACCCGCAGCGGCTGGCGCCGGAAAAACCTCGCCGACACCGAGGCCTACACACGCCAAGTCCTCAACGGCGGGGACCGTTTCGAAACCCTCGAACGCCTCGACGACGATACTCTCCGACTGGAACGCCTCTCTCTGGGCCTGCGAACCCGCGAGGGCATCGAGGCCACTTTGATCCCCGTGACCCAACTTCGGAATCTGGAGTCGCACGGACTCGCTGATGTTTCCAATGGCCGGGTCGCCCTCAGTCGCCAAGGCCGCCTGCTTGCCGACCAAATCGCCGCTGAAATCGCCTGATAAAGATTATCCAATGGTGGGCAAAATTCTGCAGATGGGGTGAATTGCTGATTAAAAAAAAGCAAAATGGGATTGACCCAAATCGCAAAAATCACGATACACCCGCTATCACTTTGGTAATTCAAAGTGACCCAAAAACAAAAACCACATCATGAAAAAACTCACAATCGCACTCGTCGCAGTAGCAGTCTCCGTCACTGGCGCCTTCGCTGGCACCTCGTCGAAGACCTTCAAAGAAACCGTGGCTCCCGCTCCGGAATGCAAATTCCGTGATCAGGAACTGCAAGTTGACGCCTTCGCCGCTGGCGCTTTTTACGACACAGGCCGTCCCTTCTGGGGTGGTGGTCTCGGAGTCAACTACTTCTTCAACAAATACATCGGTCTCGGTGTTGAGCAAGACCTCGGCGGCCGCGGCGACAACGCTGAATGGGCCACCATTGGCAATCTCTTCATCCGCTATCCTTTCTGCTTCGGCCTCGCTCCTTACGCCTTGGTCGGTGGCGGCGCTGCTTACGGCACCGGATCCGGTCATGGCTTCGGCGATGTCGGCGGCGGTCTCGAGTATCGCGTGACCAACAACATCGGTCTCTTCAGCGATGCCCGTTATGTCTTCTCTTCGGAAGAGCCACAGAATGGCGTTCTCGGCCGCGCTGGTCTCCGCTTCGCGTTCTAAGAACCGTTTTGAAACTCAAAAAAAAAAGCCGACTCGCAAGGGTCGGCTTTTTTATTTTCCATGCCTGCGGTGAAAAACACCCTGCTCATTCTCGGCGATCAACTCACTTTGGAGAATACCGCCCTCGATGCCGGGGAGATCGGGCGGGATCGCGTGCTGCTCATTGAGGCGCGCGACTCGGGACCAGCCCACAAGATCAAACGCGTCTTCCACTTCGCCGCCCTTCGAGCCTTCGCCAAGGAATTGCGCGGACATGGCTGGGAGGTCGAGCACCACCGGATCGGCGACACACCGAGTTTTCGCGAGGCGCTTCTCGGGCATCTCAAAAAATTCCGCCCGTCCGCGCTTATTGCGATGGAGCCGAACAACTGGTCGCAGCAGAAAACTCTCGAAGCCGTCGCCGCCGAGGCAGGAATTCCACTCCGCCTCACTCCGACCTGCCAATTCCTCACTCCGCGCTCGGAGTTTTTGAAATTCGCCCAAGGCAAAAAACGCCTGCTCATGGAGGCGCACTACCGCCGGATGCGCCAAAATCTCGGCATCCTCATGCGCTCCGATGGCGAACCCGAAGGCGGCGCTTGGAACTACGATTCCGAGAACCGCAAAACCGTGCGCGATTGGAAAAAAGACGGCGCGCCAAAACCTCCCTTGCCAGTGACCTCCCGGCGGCCCGTCTGCCCGCTCGTGCTGGAGGCGATCTCTGATGTAAATCACTGGTTCCCGAACGATCCCGGCCGCGCCGAGGATTTCTGGCTGCCCCACACGCGGGAGGGGGCTTTGGAAATACTCGATCAATTCATCGAGAAACGCCTGCCGCTTTTTGGGGATTACCAGGATCTGATGCTGGAGGACTCGCCCACTATGTTTCACAGCATCATCTCCGGCCCGCTGAATCTCGGGCTTCTCCTGCCCATGGAGTGCATCGATGCAGCTGTGCAAGCTTTCCGCGACGGGCGAGCCCCTCTAGCGGCCGTCGAGGGATTCGTCCGCCAAATCCTCGGCTGGCGCGAGTTCGTGAACGGCGTCTATTGGATCAAAATGCCCGATTATCTTGCGTCGAACTCTCTCGGCGCGACCCAACCGCTCCCCGATTTTTTCTACTCCGCCAAAACGGACATGAACTGCCTTCATCGCGTAATCAGCGAAGCGCGCGACTCGGCATACAACCACCACATCCAGCGGCTCATGATTCTGGGGAATTTCTGCCTCCTCGCCGGCATCAATCCGCAGCAGGCTCATGACTGGTTTTTGGAAATGTATATCGATGCCCACGAGTGGGTCATGGCCGCGAATGTTCTCGGTATGGCGCTCCATGCGGACGGCGGGTTCATGGCCACAAAACCCTACGCCGGCTCGGCCGCCTACATTTCAAAGATGAGCAACTACTGCTCCAGTTGCGCTTACGACCCCGCCAAAAAATCCGGCCCCGGCGCGTGTCCCTTCAATTTGTTGTATTGGGATTTCTACGATCGCCACGCCGAGCGCTTCGCCTCAAATCCTCGAACGAGCATGATGGTGAACTCCTGGAAGAAACGCCCGGAAGCGGAGCGTGAGAAAATCAAAAACGAGGCACGCCGATTTCTCGACGGCCTCGTTTAAAAGAAAAGCTCAGCTGCCTCAGTAGCGGTAGTGCTCGGGCTTGTAAGGGCCTTCGGCGGGGACGCCGAGGTATTCGGCCTGATCTTTAGTGAGCTTCGTGAGCACGACGCCGATTTTTTCCAAGTGCAGGCGCGCTACTTCTTCGTCGAGCTTCTTCGGCAGTCGATAGACGGTCTTTTTGTATTTGTCCTTGTTCTGCCAGAGGTCGATCTGCGCGAGGGTTTGGTTTGTGAAGGAGTTCGACATCACGAAACTCGGGTGGCCGGTGGCGCAGCCGAGGTTCACGAGACGGCCGTCGGCGAGCATATAGATGCTCTTTTTCCCGCCGGGGAGGTGGTAGCGGTCGTATTGCGGTTTGATGTTCTCGATGCGGATGCCTTTGTGCTTCTTGAG
>CAWUMN010000080.1:0-6382 GCA_963923595.1 uncultured bacterium | reverse complement strand
GACTCCTCAACCGACTCCTCAACCGACTCCTCAACCGACTCCTCAACCGACTCCTCAACCGACTCCTGAATCAAGCCCGCGCCCCACACCCACAGAAGTCGAAGAGCCTGCTCCCGTTTTGGTCGAGGCACCAAAAACAACGCCTACTCCAGCGCCATCGCTCAAGCCCTTTTTGCCCTCTGCCGTGGCTACCATCGAAGCCAAAGACCAATCCACGCCACCACCTGCCTCCGCGACCCCCACCCCTGTGGTAGCGAAGGATTCCACACTGCCTTCCCCTTCCTCAGACCCGAACGAACCGGTCACGATCGCCAAGGCCATTCCCGTGGAACCACCCTCGGACATCCCACCCGAGACTTTGGGCGAGCCATCTTCCACACTGGATTCCCGTTTCCAAGTTGCGGCATTGACTCCCACAACGATTGAAGCGGTAGAATATTTGAAAACCATTTCTGCCAGCGACACCGCACTCGCCGAGAACATGGCGGAATTCAATCGCACCGAGTGTTATATCCGCTGGATAGGCGAAGCTGTGAAACCCTTGGCATCCCTCCTTGCCAAAAACCCGGAATCCGAGGAGTCCCAAAAACTCGAGGAAACCATCCGCCAGGCGTTGACCGAAGTGATGGCGCTGAAAGCCCGTCGCGAGGAACTGAAAGCCGCCCGACTTAAGGAACTCGAGGCGCGCCATGCCGCAAGGGAGTCTTTGGAAAAAGAAATCCAAACCACCCGACGCGATGAACTCGCCCGATTAACCGGCGTCGGAGTCTGATCAACCGAACACCTCACGCCAGACGAGCGCGGTGTTCACATGCACATCCACGACCTTGCGGATGTCTTTCGAGTAGCCGCCGGCAAGAACCCAGGCGATAGGCAATCCATGGGACTTGGCGAATTCAAAGACCCTTCGGTCCCTCTCCATCAAATCCCCGTGGGTCAATTCCAACGGCGAGTAGGGGTCGTCTCGCAAAGGATCCGCCCCCGCCTGATAGAGCAAAATCTCCGGGCGTCCACCGGCCAGAATCCAGTCGAGGTTTTGGTCCAAAGCTTCCATCAAAACACCGCGATCACTACAGCCGGAGGGAATCAGCGGAACGGAAAAATGATTCGGCCCGTCTTGATGATGGCGTTCGCGGACATCGCGGTAATAGACATTCTGGCAATAATCATTCCCGTAAATCGACAGCGCTCTCAGCCACGGGCGGGATTCGGCAAGCGAGGAGGTCCCATTTCCATAATGCAAATCGAGATCCAACACCGCTGCTGTCTCGATTTTTTCCTCCGCACGCAAAGCCTCAAGCGCCACGACCAACCCGTTGAATGTGCAAAACCCCTCGCCATGATCGGCGCAAGCATGGTGGAAGCCGCTCGCCAGCGCAGCGGAACTCCCCTCCTCCAGGGCCTGCCGAGCCGCCGCGAGAACTCCACCGCTCGTGAGACAAACGCTCGGAAACAATTCCGCAGACCACGGAAATTTCTGCGACTCGGCCAACTCGCGAGGCACGCCGGTGCGGATCGCATCAATGTATTCGCGAGTGTGAACCCTCGCCAGATCAACCTCCGTAGCAGGCGCAGGCGCGGCGATTTCGACATCGGGCAAAACCTGCCGAATCCTCTCCGCGACGAGGGCGAATTTGGAAATGGGCATGATGTGCTCGCCGAGTGGTGCCGCAAATCCAGGGTGGTGGAAGATTGTCATCCGAGTGTGGGCGGGAGAAGGGCGATCGATTCGGATGAGGCGGGATAGGCCGACACTGAGTCCATCACGACCTGCATGTCCGAATTCCGGAACCCTACGCCATACATCCTGTAAAGCGCGTTAACGACATGAAGCACCTCGGCACCGGACACCGAGGTTTCGACCTCACGCCCCACCCGGCGCAACATGAGCCTGAGCGGAACGGGAATCGGGCCATTCGTTTTGTCGATTTCCTCGGGATGGCGGAAATCGGGTTGAAGATAATTCACCCGTGAAGGATCGACCATTTTGAAGCCGGCTTTTTCATAGGCCGTCAGCCGGACTTGCGTATCGGGTTGGGATTTGTCCAACGCCTCCATTTCTCCCACCAAAGTCACGGACGAGTCGGTCGGATGCTTCAATTCGGCGAGACATTCCAAAGCGGTGGAAACGGGCAAGGCTCTTGACCAACCGGCGATTCCCGACCGACGCCATTCGCGCGCCACCAGATTGTGGGACATGTGGACGACTGCTCCCGGTTGATCCTCAAGGAGAATCACCGTGTGATCGCGGACGGCCACAAATTCCCCTCGATGTGTTAGAAGAACCAGGGCATATCGCAGCGAAGCGCCGTTGATCGATTGGCGGAGATTCCATTTCAAACGATCGGCGATGACTTCCGCCTGCTCCATTTCGCCCTTGAATCCGAATTCATTCCAAAGCGCCCCAAAGGCCATTTCGAAAAAGGGGTCGCCAGCGTGCTCGATTCGGTGCAGCTCAATTTCAGACCAATTGCCTTCGAGGCTTTTGGTGTCACCCGGCGCGAGGTGCGCGGGAATCATCCATTGTTGAAGGAAGCTCACACCAAATCCCCATGATGGAACTGCAATTCGTAGAGGCTGCGGTAGAGGTCAGATTTTTCGAGCAGCTCGGCATGGGTGCCGGTATCGACTATGCGTCCGTGGTCCATCACCACGATGCAGTCGGATTTCAAAATGGTGGAGAGCCGGTGCGCAATGGCAACCACAGTGCGTCCCTCGGAGAGGCGCTCCAAGGCATCCTGAATCATGCGCTCAGACTCGGAGTCGAGCGCCGAAGTGGCCTCGTCGAGCAAAAGTATCGGGGCGGCCTTGAGAATCGCGCGGGCGATGGCAAGGCGCTGCTGTTGGCCCCCGGAGAGCATGCAACCCTTGTCGCCGACGATCGTTTCGTAGCCTTGGGGCTGGGCGAGAATAAAGTCGTGGGCGAAGGCAAACTTGGCGGCGGCCTCGATTTGCTCCTGCGTGGCCTCGAGCTTTCCGTAGCGGATGTTCTCGGCAATCGTGTCGTGGAAAAGAAAGGTCTCCTGGGTGACTGTGCCGATGTGCTGACGCAGGGAGTGCTGACTGATCTCGCGCACATCGCACCCATCGATTTTTACCACGCCGGACTGCGGATCGTAGAAACGAAGGATGAGTGAAAGGATCGTGCTCTTCCCCGCGCCGCTGGCACCCACGAGCGCGTATTTTTTTCCCGGCTCGATATGGAGCGTGGCATTGCGGAGGGCGAGCTTTTCAGAGCCGTAGCCGAAGCTCACCCCTTCGAACTCGATCCGTCCCTCGCAGCGCTCAAGAGGCTTCGCGGTCGGGAGGTCGGCAATCGTCGGTTTCATCTCCATCAACTCGAAGATATTGTTCGCCGAGACCATGCACTTCTGCATGAGCATCGGAATCCGGCTAAGGTTTTTAACCGGGTTGTAGAGAAGAAAAATACCTGCGCAGAGGGCCGCGAATTTGGCGAAACTGATACCATAGTAATAGACATACGCCATGGCCAAAACGACCCCAAGGGCGGAAACCGACTCGATAAGGGGTTGCACAATGTCGGAACTCCGGCGAACGCGCATGCTGTTGCGGCATTGGGTGTCGCTTGACTCCGCGAACTGGGCGTTTTGGTAGTCCTCCCGGGCGAAACTTTTGATCACACGGACGCCAGCGAATGTTTCCTGAAGAATGACCGACATCTGCGCGGACTCCCGCTCTTCGGCCTTGCCGGCCTGGCGAACCTTTCGACCAAAAACAACCACCGGAACGATGCAAATGGGAAAAAGAACGAGAGTCGTGAGACTGAATTTCCAATCGATCGCAATCAAAACACCCACTCCAGTAAGAACAGCGATCGGGTCCTTGATGATGTCACCGGACACCGAAGTCAGGGCGTTTTGAGTGACGCGCGTATCGCTCATCACACGAGCCATCAGCTTGCCCGCTTTTTCTCGACTGAAGAAATCGAGGGATTGCGACATGAGATGAGCAAACAACTGCGTTCGTATATCGCGGAGAACTCGCAAACTCACCCAAGCGAGCGAATAGACATTGAGGTAGGAAAAAATCCCCCGCGCAACCATGACAAGCGGGATAAGCAGACTGATCCAGATCACGCTTTCGATGCCGGGACCGTCATTGGCGATACTGCCGTTCAGAAGGGCGGATTTGTCAGGGAGTTTCATGCCCGCTCCCATCAGCGGTTCGCCGGCTTTTTTGATCACCAAAGGAATCGCGCCGTTAAGCATTCCCCCGGCAACTCCGCAGGCGATGCCTAAGAAGAAACGCTTCCGGTAGGGAAGCATGTAGGAGAGAAGGCGAAGGTAGGGCTTCCAAAATGAACGGACCAGCTCGGGAAAAGGAAGCTTCTGCGGTTTGGACATGATGGAAATAAGCTACACGGACACCGCCTCTGTGGGACTCTAAAAAAAAGAATTCAGCGCGCCTCGCACCAAATTTAAATACCAGTCGAAAGTCGCCGCTCCTCCGAAAAGCCAGATTAGAGCCCCCGTCGCCAGAAATGGCCCAAAAGGCAATCGAACTCCCGCGCGGTCCCGAGCCAGAAAAAGCCCGGCCAGTCCCGCCACCGAGCCGACAATCGATCCCGCGAAGAGCGAGAACAACGCGCCCTGCCAACCGAGGAACGCGCCGATGCAGGCGATGAATTTCACATCACCGAATCCCATCGCCTCGCGGGGGATAACCACGGAAATGGTCCGCCCCTCGATACGAGTAATGGAATCCAGATTCCGCACGGAGTTGCCTGAAAGCATGCGGTCATGAAAAAACTCCAAGCGGTTTGCCGGGAGGCCCTCTCCGTCGATCACCACGCCATCTTCAAAATCCACGACGAGCTTGTCCCGCTGACGCGAGAAAATGTCCCGCCAATCCATCGACTCACCGTCAATATCGATCGTGACGGACTCTGCGTCGCGCACCCACTTGAAAGGAACGGAAGTCGGGAACCGGTGACGGATTTTTCCAAAAGCCAGCTTGCCGAGTTCCACGATCAGAAAAACAGCACTGAAACCGGCAATAGCGCCGAGGATGGAAAGCCCAGGAGCCACGAGATGTGATTTGGAGGCCATCAACTCCGGAACCGCCGCGCTCAAGGCGATCCCGAGCAGCGCCCCGCCCAGCGTGATTTCATCGGGAATAATCAAATGCTCGAAGTCGATGAATGTCGCGGCGATCAAAAGCGCCGCGAACGAAAAATAGACCATGCCGAGCGGAAATCCGAAATTCAGCCAGAGCGCCAGGAAAAGACCCGCAGTCAAAAGTTCGACCAACGGATATCGGAAGGAAATGGGCGCGCCGCATCCCGAGCATTTGCCCCGAAGGATGATCCAGCTCAGGACAGGGAGGTTTTCATACCAGGGGATGGCTTTTTCGCAGTTTGGGCAGAACGAGCGCTTGGGGTTCAGAAGGCTGATACCGCGCGGCATCCGGTGGATGCAGGCATTTAGAAACGATCCCGTCACCGCGCCCAGCACGGCGGCGAAAACCGCGAAGAGAAAATTCATGCCTTTTCGAGGCCGGGCTCAACGAGTTCACAGACCGCGTGAAGAAGAAACTTGTGGGCCTCTTGGATTCGGGCTGTGACGGTTCCTTGCACCAAAAGCTCGATATCCCCCGCGCCCTTCGTGAATCCACCGCCTTTGCCGAGCAAGACAATAGTTTTCACCCCGATCCGCTTCGCCTCCTCGATGGCGGACAGAACATTTCGCGACTTGCCGCTGGTCGAGAGGGCGATCAGCACATCGCCGGGTTTGCCGTAGGCCTGAACCTGGCGCGCAAAGATGTCCTGAAAGACATAATCATTTCCGATCGCCGTCAGCAACCCGCCATCGGAGACGAGCGAGATGGCGGGATACGGGCGGCGGTCGTGTTGAAAACGGCAGGTGAATTCCGTCGCGATGTGGGCACTGTCGGCCGCGCTCCCGCCATTACCGCAGAGGAGCAGTTTGCGGCCTGACTTCAGGCACGCGAGGACGAGTTCAGAGGCCTCGACAACCTTGGGTTCCAAGGAGCGGAGCGATTCGAAAATCGCCAAGGCTTCGCACAGGGATTCGGCATAAGGAGTCATGGCTTAGGCGGCAACCAAATCGGTGGACAAGGCTGGATGAGTGGCAAGCAGGCTCTTCAACGCGGGCCAACCGGAATCATCCATTCCCACAAAAAGGTTGAGATAGATCGCCACCTCGGCCGCCGGGTAATTCGCCAGAATCGACTCCACGGCAGCGGTAACCTTGTCGGCAGCGGGTTCCAAGGGGAGTTCATCGATCAAACCCTTGCCGTCGTGCTTGATCTTCATCGCGTCGAGGAAATCACAAACCATGCGTTCATTTTTTCCGAGAACCCACACTTGAAGGATTTCCAAGGCAAGGTCGCTATTGGAGGC
>CAWUMN010000079.1:0-6388 GCA_963923595.1 uncultured bacterium | reverse complement strand
ACTTCCTCAAAATCTGGAACCCGGGATCGACGCTTTTGCCGGTGGGCATCATGGCGATGGCCACGACGGCGTGGTTGTGGGGGTGCTTGGTGCGGATTGTGCTGATTCTGGTCGACTGGGGCGCGGATCTCTTCGCAAACGGCCTGCAGTTGCATTGGCTGGAGGACAACAGTTTCGTTCTGAGGAATTGGGTTTTTTTAATGCTCTACCTCGGGGTGTTTGCCTTGCAGATCGTGAGTGCGATGATAGCCGACGGCCTGCGTTGGCGGCGTTATCCGGTGCTACTGTTGATGGTGCCGATTTATCCGCTCTACTTCTGGTGTCTGTTGTTCACGGGATATTTTGTCGGATTCGTCAAAGGCTTCCTCCGCCGGGATAGCGGACGGTGGCGCCGGACGATTCGATCTGCGGAGATTGGAAAATGAAGACGCGATACAAGATTTTCGGGATTTGCTTTACGGCGGTGAAAACCTTCCTGCTGTTCTTTGCGATGTTCTGCATCTTCGGGGGGTTGGATAAACTGATTTTCACGAATGAGCCTGCGAAAGACATTCTTCGCATAGGCGACATTTTCATCGGGGTGATGATCTGGCTGGTGGCCTGCCAGATTCACCTGCCGCTACGGATTCGCCGGTGGGGCTAGGAGCGGGTTGGGGTTGAATTCCTTGATCACCCCCGCGATGTCCGTAATCACCTCGGGTTCCGAGGCATGGGCTTGGCGCAGTTCATTGAGGTGGGTGCTTGCGGAAGCGGCATCCCCGCGCAGGAAATCGATCGTCGCCTCGGCGATCTGCGCGGCAGGGGTGGCACGATTTTCGGGGGTCAGCTTGTCGAGCGTGGCGCGGAGGAGTTCCACGCTCTTCGAGTCGCGGCCGACTTTGAGAAAGGCGAGCCACCAGGATTGGGCCACGGCAGGATCGGTCGGAAACTCGAGCGGCACGGATTCATCGGCTTGCATAACGGGCGAGCGGGGGATTCCGTTCAAGCTGTTCGCCGCAGTCGCGAAAACGGGCTTCGTGTCGTAGAGGAGGAAGTGGGTGAAGCCCGCCTGCTCGCCGATGGCTTTCGAGGGTTCGTTCCACTTGCCATAGGGCCAGCAAAAGATGGTGGGCACACGGAACCCGTGTTCTTGGAATTTCAAGCGGGAGGTGATCATGTCGAGGCGGATACGGCGCTCGTATTCGGGATTTGTCTCCGGGCGGTTGAATTCGAGAAGAAACTGGCGGGTGGTTTCTGCCGGGGTGGAGTCGGCTATGACGGGCATTTCCGCGGTGTGGTAGTGCATGGCGTCCGAGTGCGAGATGAACTCCGCGAGCCCGGACTGGTTGATTTCTTTGGCTTGATCCCAAGTCATCGTAGCGTCGGGCGTGCCCCTTTCATTGGTCGAGTGCGAGCTTTCGCCGGTCTCGCTGAGCCAGCTGGTGACCAAGGCGAGGGTGAAGGGCAGTCCGCGCTCTTTCGCTCTCGGGTAGAAATGTTGGTAAACACTCATCGATCCATCATCGAGGGTCAGGACGAGAGGGCGGGCTGGCAAAATATACGGATCCCGCGTGATCATGTAGGACTGGAGCCGGCTGAGCTGGCACACTTGGAACCCGTTTTCTTCGATAAAATCCAAGAGGGCGTCGAGGTAGGCGGTGGTGGTCTTGTAGTTGAAACGCTGCGACCCGAGGGGCCCCTCGGTGAAGGTGTGCATGGCCAAAACCGGCACAATAGGATGGATGGACCGATCCTTGATCGAGTCCGTGCGATAAAGTTCGGAGAGGCAGACCAAGGCCCACAAGGAGCTATCCTGAGGAAAAGCCATCGGCTTTTGTGGAGCGGCGGTGGGAGCGGATGAGTCTGAAGTGTTCGGCGAGTCCGGCGTTTTGGTTTCAGCGGCCTTGTAGCCCATGAGGTTTCTGAGGGAGGGGTCGGATTCGATCAGACTTCGCAGTTTGTTGAATGTCCTTTGCTCCCAGGATCCGAAGGTGAACCATGAGATTCCAGTGGGCACGCCTTTGGGAACGCTGGCGAGAGCCCTCTCGATTTCATTCTTCGGAAGGTCGATGCCCAGAGTGAGCCAAAACGAAGTCCCGGCCTGAAGTTCGGCATGGGGCGAAAGGAGATCATCGCCCACCCATTCCGGCTGCAATTTCCAATCCTCCCAGTAGCCCATCGGCTGGAGGTAATCGATGCCTGTTTTCCCAAACAGGCTGAAATCCAAGCCGGTTTCCGAGAACTGCCAAGGTTCGAGAAACGCGCCCCAGCGGACCCCGGGGTGGTTGGTGCGCAGAGTCGAGGTGATGTGCCGGACCCAATCGGTCAGCAGCTTGGCCCGTGCCTCGTGCCAACGGGCTTTCGAGTATTCATTTTTGAGGGCGGTGTCCGACCATTCGAAGCTCGGGAATCGGCGCTGGAATTCCCTCGCCAGAGGCCCGTCTTTCCCGGCATTCCAACCCTCATAGCGCACCCAATCAAACGAAACGCCATCAAAGGGATAGGTCGTGAGGAGTTTCGACAAAAGCTCATCCTGACGCTCACGGACTTCGGGATAGGCGGGGTCCACAAATTTCTCGTCTCTGGCGCTGGAGTAGGCGGCGTGTGGGAAGCGGGCCGCCGCGTCCGCATCGTGAAAGCACGGCCACCAGGCCCAGATTTGGATATTTTTCTTTTTAGCCTCCGCCATCATTTCGCGAAGCCAGTCGGCGTTTTCCCAACCCTTGGCGGTCGTCTCCCCCGGAAGCGGAACCAAAAGCTCGCCCGATTGCAAAGTCTCCCCGGTGCGTTGGCTGGTGAAATGGTCTTCGTCTTGTTTGACGAGAAGATCGATCCGGTGGATGCCCAGCGCCTGGCATTGATTGAGAAGCCAAACCCACCCTCCCGAGGTCACATTCTCTGTGGTGCGGACGACGATCCCAAGGCCGATGCCGGGGTTTTTCGGAGGTTCCACAGGCGCGGGTTCGTCGGCGGAACCGAGGGGGATCAATGCCAGAGCGGCCAGGAGAGAAGGGAGAATTCGGGTGAAAGAAAATCGCGAGAGATTCATGACTGTCTGCTCATCACTAAACACGAGGTCAAAATCTACAAAAGCTCGGCGATCTGGACGGCGTTGAGCGCGGCGCCTTTGAGGAGTTGGTCACCGCAGACCCAAAGGGCGAGGCCGTTTTCCATCGCGCAATCTCGGCGCAGGCGGCCGGCGAAGCAGTCGTCCTGACCGGCGCAGTCGAGCGGCATCGGGTATCCGTCCGAGACATATTGCAAACCGGGAGCGGCTTGGAGGGCCTTGAGGGCGGCATCGAGGGAAACGGGGCGCTCGAACTCAGCGCTGAGCGCGACCGAGTGGGCGCGGTAGACCGGCACACGAACGCAGGTGACCGAGGCTTTGAATGACGGCAGGTGCATGATGCGGCGGCCCTCGTTCTCCATTTTCATCTCCTCCTTCGTGTAGCCCGTATCCAGGAAGGCATCGACCTGCGGGATGACATTGAAGGCGATCTGGTGCGGGAAGATTTCCTTCTCGATCGGCTTGTTGTTGGCAACGGCCTCGGTTTGATCTCGGAGTTCGTTGATGGCCCGGGCGCCGGCGCCGGAGACGGCTTGGTAGGTCGAGGCGAAGACGCGCTTCACGCCAAAGACTCGGTGGAGCGGGTGGAGAGCCATGAGGGTGATCGCGGTTGTGCAATTCGGGTTCGCGATGATTCCGCGGTGGTTTTTCACATCCTCCCCATTGATCTCGGGAACGACGAGCGGGACCTCGGGCACCATGCGGAAGGCCGAGGAGTTGTCGACGACGACTGCACCGGAGTCCACGGCGGCCATGGCGTAGTCGCGCGAAATCCCGCCGCCGGCGCTGAAAAGGGCGATGTCGATGTCGCGAAAGGCGTCGAGAGTGAGGGGCTCGATGTGGTGGGTTTCGCCGCGAAACTCGAGCGGCTTGCCCGCCGAACGGGGCGAGGCGAGGAGGCGGAGGCTGGCGACGGGGAAGTTGCGGCGTTCCATGACGCGGAGCATTTCCACTCCGACCGCTCCGGACGCGCCGACGATTGCGACTCGATACGATTTCGACATAATCGGGAACTATGACAGGGAACGCCGCCTCGCCGCAATATCGGGAGAATTCGGAATTGCGCGTGGATGTCGCTACCCAGACCGCGCGACTTGTTTGCGGGGGCGAAACACTAAAAACTTGGCCTGTTTCGACCTCACGGTTCGGGCTGGGGTTCGAGCCGGGGAGCTTCAAGACGCCGACGGGGAGGTTTTCGGTGGCTGAAAAAATCGGGGCGGGCGCGCCGCTGTGGGCGGAGTTCAAAAGCCGAGAACCGACCGGGCGAATCGCCGAGCCTGGTGGCGAAAGCGATGGCGTGCTGACGCGCATCCTGTGGCTCGAGGGGCTCGATCCCGAAAATGCCAACACGCGCGAGCGCTACATTTATTTCCACGGCACGAACCGGGAGGATTTGATCGGAACGCCCGCGAGCCACGGCTGCGTGCGCTTGCGAAACGAGGACATGGTCGAACTTTTCGATCTCGTTCCCGCAGGCACACCAGTGGTGATCGCTTAGCGCATCGGCGAATATTTTTGGCCGTTCACAAAACCCTCCACCTCGATGCCGCTCGGCCCGGCGAGGATTTGGACGGCACCGGATTCATCCATGCGGAAAAGCTCGATGTCGTGCTCGCGAAGCATGGCAGCCCAGTTTTCATCGATGGGTTCATGGTTGGGGAATCCAGCGGCCGAGGCGATCACGGCGCGGATGCCGTTTTTTTCCAAGAACCCGGCCTCAGGCAAAATCCCTGAGTAGTGGCGGCCGATGACGGCTAGATCGGCTTGGGCAGACCCGATCTTTTCCCAAGCCGCCGGGCCGGTGTCGGAGAGAAAGAGGATTCGTGCGAACGGGGTTTCGAGCAGGGAGATGATGGCCTTGTCGTCAGCCTTGTCCTCAAGCAGCGAAGCGGGCGGGTGGAGGATTCGGAGCGAGGCGTTTTTAGAAAGCTGGATGGCGTCGCCGGCTTGCTGGATCGCGCGGTTGGAGGCTTTTTTCTGGAGTCGTTGACGGGCGGACGAGCGGTCTGCGAGTGGGGAGTCGATGAATTGTGTCTTCGGGCTGACATCGGCGATGGATGCCGCAGAGCCGATGTGCTCGGCATCGCCATGGGTGAGAAAGATCATGTCGGGCGCGAGTTTGCCAATCCCGCGCATCCACGGCTGGACGCAGTTTTTGTAGTTCCAGTCATCGCCGCAATCGATCAACGCGAGTCGACCGCCGCTCCGGATTGCTGCGGCGCCCCCGGATCCGAGATCGAAAACCACAACTTCGAGTGGCGCGCGCGGAGGCGGGCCGAGGGTGATGAAAGAACCCGGCAGGGCGGCGACCATTTGGATGAAGGCGAGCATGATTTTCGTGAGCGCCAGGTTGGCGTTGTTGAAAACCGCTGCAAGAAACGGGCTGAAAAACCCGAAGCCCAAAGCGAGCAGCGCGGCCGACATGATCACAAAAGTGAGCGGAACGATCACGGGGTTCGCCACGAGGGCGGAAAACGAAACGATCTGGAAATACCAAAGCGTGAGAGCCAGCGAGCCGAGCCAGGCCGCGATTGAAACGGCGACGAGACCTGCGGTTGCGCCGACCAGGGAGCAACGGGCCTTTTGCAGCGGCGTCCAGAGTTCGGTGGGAATGAACGGATCGGGTAGCAGACCCTCTCGGAGGTGCTTTTGAATCGGAGTCGAAAAAAGCAGGATCGCTGCCACGACCGTGACGGAAAGCTGAAAGCCGGGGTTGAAAAGTTCGGCGGTGGATTGGGCGAGGATGAGAAAAGCCGCCGCGCATAGCGAATTCAGCGGCACAGGTTGGCGCGAGGAAACCATGCCGATCAGGAAGATGGTCGTCATTGCTGCGGCGCGGATGCTGGAGGGCTTCCAACCAGTAACGAGCGCGTAGAAAAAAATCGCCGGAATGATCACGAGGACACACGCGCGGCGGTCGACCGCGAAGGCTCGCAGCAGTTGCCAGAAAATCACGGCGATCATGCCGACATGAAGTCCCGACACAGAAAAAATATGGAAAGTTCCGGTTTGTCGAAATTGGTCCTGGAGGCCGTCAGGAATCTCGGAGGTCGCGCCCAGCACAAGCCCGGCGAGGAGTTCACACACCAGCGGATCTCCAGAAATTCCTTCACGCAAGGTCGACTCCATCCATTGCCGGCAGGCCGAGGCCAGGTGGGGAACTGAAAAGCCCGAGTCTGTCTGAATGTGGATATCGGCTGGCGTGGAAACAACCAACTCGCAGGTTGCGCCAAGCCTGCCGAGGTGGGGGCGGGCATCGAATTGCCCCGGATTTCGCGGTCCAGCGATGCGGCGCAAGGTGCCGAAGGCGGAGACGCGGTCATTCCAAAGAGCAGCTTCCAC
>CAWUMN010000078.1:0-6401 GCA_963923595.1 uncultured bacterium | reverse complement strand
GGAATCCTAGGAAATCGAATTTGTTTTCGGGGGCATTGAAGCTCCGGCGTGTGACTTCGCAATCGTTCAGTGAGCCAAACCATGCTCCGCCGCGAAGCCGGCGCGAACCGGCGTCCGCCTCGTCCCAACACCATTCGGCAACATTGCCGCTCATGTCGCAGATGCCGAGTTCGTTTGGCTTTTTCGTTCCGACGGGCGCAGTGCCGCGACCATCGACCAAATCCTCTCCCGAAGCAGCGGAGTTTTCCCATGTCCAAGCGACGGTGCCGATGTCCTCGCCACCGCTGAAGCGAGAGTTGCCAGATTTCGCTCCACCGCGCGCGGCCCATTCCCACTCGGCCTCGGTTGGGAGGCGGTAGCCGTTCGCGGCGGGATTGGCCTCGGGCTTGGCTTGGCCCGTGCGGTAGATTTCTCCGTTCACCGCGTAAACCGGCTGAAGATTTTCGGCTTGGCTGCGGGCGTTGCAAAATTTCACCGCGTCGTGCCACGAGATATTTCGGACGGGGCGGTTGGCAGATGCTCTCTGAGGGGCGGCGGGGATGTCATAACCATTTTTCAGGGCGAACTCGCGCAGGGCATTCCACTCGCCCCAAGTCACCTCGTGGGTTCCGATGTGGAATGCTTGGACTTCCTGGCCCACGAGAGCGGAGCCGGTGGGGAGTTGCCCCGCGACGACGGTTGCCATTCCACGCGGTGCGGGCGGGGGGGCGGTGCCGACTCCCGAGATTACGAGAGAGGTCGTTCCGCGACCAATTGAGAGATTCACGGTGACTTGGCCGGAGTAGGGTTTCGATTCCCGGGGAGAAAAAACCACGGGCACCTTTTGCTCCTGACCGGGCTCGATCGAGCCGGTGAAATTTCCAGCGAACCCTTCGGGCAACGAGATCGCCGTGATGGTCAGCGGCGCGTTGCCGGAGTTGCGGAGAACGAGGGCGCCGTTCGCTTTGTCGCCGACATCCACTTTGTCGAACGAAGTTTCCTTTGAGAGTTCGAGAACGCCTGACAATTCCTTGCTGCCCGAGCCAGTTGCGGGGACTTCGAGTTTGCCGCCGTTCGTCGCCACCGCCACGACGCCTTCAAAGGGACCGTGTTTGGAGGGAGAGAATTTGACCGATACACCAAGCGTGCCGGCAGGTTCGATGGTCGCGGGTTTGTCCGCGCCTGAGAAGCCTTCGGGATAGGAAATCGCGGTGACCGCCAGCGGGGCTGTGCCGGTGTTTTTGATGTTGAAGGATTTGGTGGCCGATTCGCCAACAGGGGTTTCCGGAAAATCCAAAGAGCCCTCGATTTTTCCCGAGGGTGCTGGTGCGGGCTGCTGGGGAACGGGCGTCTCCTGTTTCTTGGCATCGCAAGAAATCGGGAGGGCGAATAGGGCTACAAATAACGGAAGGCAAACAAAATGGCGCATCCGCTTTGATTAACGACCCATCCCTCCGCGCTCAAGAACGGAGTGGGAGTCTCCGGCCTCTTTTTTCAGGCGAGGGCGGATTCTTGGACGGCCAAAAGCTGTTCGATTCCCGATTTCGCTGCGGCGGTGAGTTGCTCGAGCTGCGAGGCGCTGAAGACGCTCTCCTCGCCGCTGCCTTGCACCTCGACATAGTCCAGCTTGTCGGTCATCACGACATTCATATCGACCTCCGCGTCCTTGTCCTCGAGGTAGTCGAGATCGACCAAAACCTCGCCAGCCACAATGCCGACGCTCACGGCGGCCACTCGGTTTTTGACGGGGAGTTCTTTGATTTTTCCCTGCTCGACGAGCCAACGGCCGGCGAGTTCCACGGCGAGCGAGGCACCGGTGATCGCGGCGGTGCGGGTGCCGCCGTCGGCTTGGAGGACATCGCAATCGACCCAGAGCGTGCGTTGGCCGAGTTTTTTCAGATCCACCACGGCGCGGAGCGAGCGGCCGATGAGGCGTTGAATCTCGGTGCCGCGTCCATCAGGGCGTCCACGCGAGGAGTCGCGTTGTTTGCGGGTGAGAGTGGAGTAGGGAAGCATCGAGTATTCCGCCGTGATCCAACCGCCGGGGACATTTTGTTCCTTCATCCAACGCGGCACCGATTCTTCGATCATCGCGGCGCAGATGACTTTGGTGTTTCCAAAAGAAATCAAAACCGAGCCTTGAGCGTGCGGGGCGATGGATTTTTCGATGGTGATCGGGCGGATTTGGCCGGGTTGGCGGTTGTCATGTCTGCTCATCGGGCGACTCTGCGGGATGGGGAGGGGTGCGGCAAGATTGGAGTTCTGGAAAAATGCAAAATACAGGAATTGAGAGAAATAAATATTATTCGAACCCTGTCTTGACGATTCCGGCGGGGAACGACTAGTCTCACAACTCCATTTTTTAGAAAGTAGGTGAAATTATGCCGGAAGTAATCGTTCGTAAAGGTGAACCAATCGATCGCGCTCTCAAGAGATTGAAGGGCAAGATCGACGCGGAGGGTTTGATGGATGAAGTCCGTCGCCTTCGTGCTTTCGAAACTCCCGTTCAGCGCGTGCGCCGCAAAGCAAAAAACAATGCCAAGCGCGCCAAGCTGAAGATTCGTTTCAATTTCAACCCACAGGGCTAATTGCAGCCTAAACGGGTCGTTCTTGCCGGCTGCGGCTTCCTTGGGGAAGTCGCAGCCGGTTTGTTTTTTAAGAGCGGCTGGCAGGTTCTCGGCCTCTGTGCCACGGCGGAAACCGCCGCCAGACTGGCCTCGCTGCCATTCCCTGTTCGCGTGGCGGATATTTCAAAGCCTCTCTCGACTCTCGAAGGATGGAGCTCGGTCAACTTGCTGATCCACTGCGCGAGCTCTGGCGGCGGGGATGCGCAGGACTACCGCTCAGTGTATCGCGATGGGCTGGAAAATCTGGTCGCGGGCTTCGCTCCGGGGCGAGTGATTTTTACAGGGAGCACCTCGGTCTACGACCAGCAAAACGGGGAGGTTGTGGATGAAAACTCGCCGACCGAACCGCTCCGCGAAACTGCCAAGATTCTCCTCGAAGCCGAGGCTGTGGCGCTTCGGGCGGGCGGGATCGTTGCGCGACTCGGGGGGATTTACGGGCCCGGGCGCTCGATGTTTTTACGTAAATTCGCTGAGGGAACTGCTGTGGTCGAAGCGGGCGGCGAGCGGTTCATCAATCTGATCCACCGCGATGACGCCGCGCGCGCCCTCCTGCACTTGGCCGATCCGCAAGTCCAGGCGGGGATTTACAATGTCTGCGACAACTATCCTCCGACGCAGCGAGTGCTTTACGGTTGGATTTCCGAGTTTTTGGGGCAGCCCATGCCTCCGGACGGACCGATTGATCCATATCGCAAGCGGGGACTCAACAACAAGCGGGTCTGCAACCTAAAACTCCGCTCAACAGGTTGGGCGCCGGAGTTTCCATCCTTCCGAGAGGCTTTGCCGTCGCTCGTGCGCGAGGGATTTTAATCGGTGAGGGAGGGTTCCTCTTCCTCGATTTTCTCGGGTTTCGGAGTCCTCGGGATGACCAAGACCTTGTCGATGCGCTGGCGATCCATGTCGATGACTTCAAAATCAAAACGGTCCCAATGAAATTTTTCGCCTTCGCGCGGGATGTGGCCGAGTTGGCTAAGAATGAAGCCACCGAGTGTGGAGTAGCGGTTGACGTCCTCGCCCGGTAAATCGTCATCGATTCCCAGACTTTTCTTGGTTTCGTCGATATCGAGCATGGCATCGATGAGCCAGCTCCCATCTTGGCGGAGGAAGGCCTTGGGTTCGTGGCGCTGCTCGCGTTCGGGCAGGTTGCCCACGATCGCCATCATCACATCATTCAGAGTCACAAGCCCCTGCAAACCACCGAACTCATCCACCACGAGGGCGATGTGTTTCCCGGATTTCTTGAATTCCTCGATCAGTTTGCTCGCCGGCATGGCGTTCGGCACATAAAGCGGCGTGGTGACGAGGGCGCGAAGTTCCACTCGACCGGCAAGGGAAAGATTGGCCCACAGCGACTTGACACTAACCATGCCAACGACATTGTCGCGGGTTTCTTGGTAGACGGGGAAATGCGAATGCCCGCTGCCCGCGATTCGGCGCCAATTTTCCTCGTCGTCGTCGTCCAGTGAGAGCCAGATCATTCTGGCCCGAGGGGTCATCAGGTCCCCGGCCGTTTGTTCATCAAGATCGAAAACGCCCTCGACCATTTCCTTTTCGGCCTTTTTGAAAATCCCCGCGCTCAAGCCCTCGTCGATCAGCACGCGGACCTCCTCCTCGGAGACGACCGATTCCTTGGCTTTGCGGATTCCCAGCGAGGCCATCAGGAAGTCGCTGGTGAAATTGAGGAAATTCACGAGCGGAGAAAACAGTTTGGCCAGTCCAAACATGGGACGCGCCAAGGCCGAGGCGATGCGCTCCGGGTTGTTGAGAGCGATGCGTTTCGGAACCAATTCGCCGATAATCACCGAGAGGTAAGTGATGGCGCCGACGATGATGACCAATGAAAGGAAGTCAGCGTAATTCTCGAGTCCACGCACTTTCCTGAAAACCTCGGCGAGGCGGTCGGCGATATTCGCGCCGCCCATGGCGCTGGCGAGGACTCCCACAAAAGTGATGCCGACCTGAACTGTGGAGAGAAACTTGCCTGGGGCGTTAGCGAGAGCGAGAGCCAGTCTGGCTCCCCGGCCTCCGTCGTCGGCCATGCTCTTGAGACGCGCCTTTCGGGAGGCAACTACGGCAATCTCTGCCATTGCGAACAGTCCGTTCGCGAGCAAAAGCAACAAAATGAAAATGATCTCTAAAGATAATCCGGACATGAAAAAGAGCGAAACATTAGGGTGGAAATCCCCAGTCGGCAATCAGAACCTTGGTAATTTTTAATCGAGCTTTTGCGCTTCGACACCCGCACCGGGAGCGTATTTCAGATTAGGCATCACCGGCGCTCTTTTTAGGAACGGAAAAAAGTGGGCGTTTTCATCGTCTCCCGGAGTTGTGTCGCCGTCGGAATTACTTTTTCAGCTCCCAGATGGATTCGGGCGTGCCGTCGAGGGGCAGATTGTAGGTGCGGGTGTAGGCTTGAGTTTCAGGGTCGAGGGAGATTTCCCAGAAATCGTTGCCGGTGGCGGCTTGGTCGAGCGGCAGGGTTTCGGGTTCCAATCGTCGGGCGAGGGCGGGCGCGAATTCGGCCATGAGGGGCAGGTATTCATTCATGATGCCGGTGCGACTGACAACTTGGCTGAGTTTGTAACCTCCAGGTGTGGCGAGGCCTTGGAAGCGGACGGGGACGGCGCCAACGCCGCCTTCGATTTTGAGGCGAATGGCGGTTGCGCCGGGGTCGGCTTGGATGACGAGGGGAAACTTTTGGAGGACCTTTCCGCCTTGGACTTCGACTTGGATGTCGTTGCCAGACGCTGCGCGGTGGAAGGTTTTCCATGAGGCTGGGTTTTCGGCGAGGTGATTTCGGAATTCCTCGTTCGGTCCATAATAGTCGTCGGCCTCGGCGGGAACGACATCGAGTTCGAGTTCCATTTCGACATGGTCGCCGGGCAGGAATTTTTCCATCTCCGGCGGGGGGACGATTGCGGCATCGACATGGCAGGGGGACTCGGAATTGCCGGGGATGTTTTCGTAGCCGTGCTCGGTTCTCACAAACCGGCCTGTCGCGCCGACAAAAAGCGAGATCGTGGGAGTGTCGAATGATTTTCCGCCGAAGCTGGAGCGGTAGGAGCGAATGACGAGTCCCCGGCTGCCGCTGGGCGTCGACGGCATTTTCGAACCCGGAAAGCCCAGCCACCATGGGGCCGGACCAGTGAGGGTGAGGGGATCGAGGACCGAATCGCCAGCTTGCAGTCCCTGTGGGGCGTCGAGTTCGCGGGTCAATCCCTGGCGGTTTCCGAACGCGATTTTCGGGGAGAAAACCCGGCCGCTGCCGAGGCGGAAGAGCCACGAATCCTTGGCGGAGAGTTCGGCTCGAAAATCGTAGCGGAGCCGAAGGAAAACTTTCGAGTGGTCGTCGGTGCGCGGGGTGGAGGCTTCCACGGCAAGATCGACCTCCCCGTTTGTGCCGTAGGCTCCGTGGTAGGCGATTTCGGGGAGGCATGGGCCATGCGAGAGATACGAGGTCTTCATGCGGGCGGTGGTGAGTTTTTTGCCGGAGGCATCCTTTACGGAAAGCCAGTCCGCGCCCCAACCTGCATCGGACCACTGCCAGAGCTTCCCGTCCTTGCCGTCGCGGGTGAAGAGGGCGCGGATGTCTGTGATCGGGTAGGTGCTCGCCGAGAGTTCGGGGTTCATGCAGATGGTCTCTCCCCAACTGCCGATGGCCCACTGATCCCAGCGTCCATTGGTGGAGTCTCCCCAACCGACGAGGGAAAGCTGGCCGAGGCTGGCGGTCGGAAGGGTTCCGTAAAAGCCATAGGCGACCCGGAGGAGATACGAGGTCTTGCCTGGTGCGGCGGG
>CAWUMN010000077.1:0-6450 GCA_963923595.1 uncultured bacterium | reverse complement strand
TTCGGAGTTGGCAGTCGCCGCCATGGAATTGCTCTCCGCCTGCACGATACTCTCTGGCGGAGGAACGAACCGTGCGAAGCATTTGGAAAAAATCGCCATCGCGGAGCGCCGCCTCTCGAGCCCGATCGATGGCCCGCCCGACCTCAAAGCCATCGCCAAGGAATTGGGCTGGGGATATTCGTATTTCCGCAGGGAGTTTAAAAAACAGACCGGCCTGTCTCCCTGGCAATATCACCTACAGGCCAGGTTTTCCCTGGCGCAACGGTCTTTGATGACGACGAGCGACACGCTCGAGGAGATCGCGCAATCCACAGGCTTCGGGTCGGCTTTTCATCTCTCGAACGCCTTCAAGAGAGCCTTTGGAAAATCTCCGGGGCATTGGCGCGAGCATCCCTCGCGGGAAGAGTCGCTCAGCGGAAGATGATTTTCACCGCGCCCTTCGGCTGAAGGCTATCGGCGAGGGCAGGAGCCGAGGCGCCCGGCGCGGGCGCGGCTTCGCCGGTGAGGGCGTTTTTGAGCGCGCCTTCGACAAGTTGGGCGCAGTGGATTTTCATCGGCGGGAGCGGGCCGAGCGGGGCGGAGAGATCGCCGCCGGACATCGAGAGCGCCTCTTGCGGGGTTTTGCCCTTGATCATCTCGGTCGCCATGCTGGCCACGGCGATGGCGGTCTGGCAACCGAACGACTGGAAGCTCGCCTTGTCGATGACGCGGCGGCCTTTTTCATCTTCGCGGAACTTGATCCACATCCGGAGCATGTCGCCGCAATCGCCACTGCCAGCGGTGCCCACCGCATCGGCCCCGGTCATTTCCCCGAGGTTTTGGGGGTTGCGGATCGCCTCGTCGATTTTTTCGTCGGTCGTCATTCGGTCGTGTAGCGTGGCAAAGAGGGATCGACCTCGCAACTCCACGCATCGATTCCGCCGCGGAGGGCGCGGGCGTTGACGAATCCGTGCCCCGAAAAATACGCGGCGGCGTCCAACCCCCGGGAGCCGTTGTGGTCCACCATCACGATCATCGTGTCCTTCGGCCAGCGGCCCATGACTTCCTGTAAAAAATCCTGCCCCATGAGCTGCGAGCCAGGAATGTGGACGGCGTCGAATTCCTCGCGCGTTCGGATGTCGAGGAACCGCGCTCCGAGCTTGTCAGCCGCGACGGCCGCCTCGGCAGGAGCGATGAAAACCTTCTCGTCCTGCGCGTGGGCGTCGAGAATCCGCGCGATGACCTCGGCAGGGTCGAGATTTTCATTCCGCACGCAGACCTCCTCGATCGTCTCGTCTGGCTGGAATCCGCAGCTCGCACAACCGCCGATGTGGTAATGCCGGAACAGCGCGCGCTGGGCGCCGGGGCAACGCTCCAACAACTCGCTCATCGTCGTTTTCGGTGAAATTTCCATGGGTAGGACGGTAGCTTTTTTGCGCGGGGGCGCGAAGGGTTTTCCTGCTCGAAATTCCTCCCCGCCCGCGTTTCCATGCCGTGATGAAATTGATTTCCTGGAATGTGAACGGCATCCGCTCGATCCTCGGCAAGGGCCTCATGGACTACCTCGAGCGCGAGAAACCCGATGTCCTCTGCCTGCAGGAAACAAAGGCCCGTCCCGAGCAGGTGCCGCAGAAATTCGATGGCTACGAGGTCTATTGGAATTCCGCCGTCCGCCCCGGCTACTCGGGCACGGCGATCCTCACCCGCAAAACCCCGCTTGCGGTCACCAACGGCATCGGCCGCCCCGAGCACGACCAGGAGGGACGCGTGATCACGGCGGACTTCGGCGATTTTTTCCTCGTGAATGTCTACACGCCGAATTCCCAGCGCGAGCTGACGCGGCTCGACTACCGAACGCACGAGTGGACGCCGGCGTTCATCGGGCATTTGCGGACCCTGCAAAAAACAAAGCCGGTCGTGTTTTGCGGCGACATGAATGTGGCCCACAAGGAAATCGACCTCGCCCGTCCCCGCGAGAACACCCGCAACGCCGGCTTCACCACCGAGGAGCGCACGGCCTTCGACCAAATCCTCGCCGAAGGATTCGTCGATACCTTCCGCCACTTCGAACCCGCCGGCGGCAACTACACCTGGTGGAGCTACCAAAACGGCGCGCGCGAGCGGAACATCGGGTGGCGCATCGACTATTTCTGCGCGACAGATGGGCTGTCTGGAAATCTTCAATCCGCTTTCATCCAGATGAATGTGATGGGGAGCGACCACTGTCCGGTCGGCCTCGTCCTGGCGGACTGAAATTTTTTTGAAAATATTTTGAACGCCGCGTGCGGGTGGCCGTCTAACCTATCAGTTGAGACAACAACTCAGGTCACCGCGGTTCAGTTTTTACTTGTTTTTCTGAACCACCAAGCGGTGACCTGATGTTTTTGTCACATTCCGGTTCTTGTCCGCGCGGGGATGCTTGGCTAATGACCGCGGCAATGGAAGACACGGTGTTGCTGGTCGAGGACGAGTCGGATGTGGTCGATTTGCTCCGCTATCACTTGCGCAAGGCGGGTTTCAAGGTGCTGGTCGAAAACACCGGTTCCGCCGGACTCGAAACCGTGCGCCAAAACATGCCCGACGCCGTGGTGCTCGACATCATGCTCCCCGGAATGACCGGGCTCGAGGTGTGCCGGGCGATGAAAT
The DNA here is from genome assembly GCA_963923595.1 of uncultured bacterium. Classification (GTDB taxonomy): domain Bacteria; phylum Verrucomicrobiota; class Verrucomicrobiia; order Chthoniobacterales; family Terrimicrobiaceae; genus UBA967. Next base: position 3,825 of record CAWUMN010000077.1, on the reverse strand, counting down.
CCGACCCCGCCCTTGCGGGCGTTCCCGTCCTGATGCTCACCGCCAAAAGCGATGTGAAGGACCGCGTGAAGGGGCTCGAACTCGGCGCGGAGGACTATGTAACGAAGCCCTTCAGCCCGAAGGAGGTCGTCCTGCGCGTGCAAGCGCTCCTGAAGCGCCTCCGGAGCGGCTCGGCGGTCGGAGCCACGATCGAATCGGGAAGCATCGTTCTCGACAAAACCACCCTCTCGGCGAAACTCGACGGCAAGCGATTGGACCTCACAACCACCGAATTCAAATTGCTCACCGCCTTTCTCAACAATCCCGCCCGAACTCTCAGCCGCGACCTTCTTTTGAAGGATGTCTGGGGCTACGCCTCGGGGGCCGACACGCGGACCGTGGATACCCACATCCGGCGACTCCGTGAAAAACTCGGCGACCATGCCGACCGCCTTGAAACCATGCGAGGCGAGGGTTACCGCCTCAACCAGCCCCCCGCGAATTGAGTCCGGCCGAGTGGCTTTTTCCATTGGCGCTGGGCGCCACAGCCCTCGCGTTTGTCTACTTCCGCGTCGTCAAACCCTGGCGCGCCGTGCGCCGGGATTTGGAGCGCGTAGCTGGCGGCGACTACCACCTCCCTCCCCTCTCCCCCGACTACGCCCCCTACCTCGAATCCGCCACGCACATCAGGAAAATTTCCCGCCAACTCGAACAACTCGACCGCCAGATCGCCAACGAGGGCCTGAGCCTTCGAGGCATTCTCTCGGGCATGCGCGAGGGAATCCTCGTGGCAAACCGCTCCATGCGGGTGACGCTTTGCAACCAAGCCCTGCTCGAGTTTTTCCCGGATATCAAAAATCCCGTGAACCGCACCGTGCTGGAGGTCCTGCGCCGCCACGAAATCCAGCAGGCCGTTGAGTCCACCATGGCCAGCGGTCAGGAGCGCGAACTCGAGTTGCCGTTCGACACGCGAACCTTTGTCGTCCATGTCGCCCCGCTCGCGGCGGAAAACGAAACGAAGCCCCGCGCCGCACTGATCGTATTTCAAGACATCACCGCCGTCCGCTCGCTGGAGGCCGTCCGGCGCGAGTTTGTCGCCAATGTCTCCCACGAATTCCGCACGCCTCTCACGATCATCAATGGCTATGTCGAAACCCTCCGCGATGGCGCGATCGAGGACCCGGCGATGACCCAAAAATCCCTCGAGGCCATCCATCGAAATGTCCAGCGCCTTTCCTTGCTCCTGGAAGATCTGCTCACGATTTCGAGTATGGAAAACCGCTCACGGCATTTGGATTTCTCGAGAACCGATGTGAGTTCAGTTGTCGAGCGCGTCATCGAAAACCTCGGCCCGAAAATTGAGGAGCGCTCGGCGGAGATTTCGAGGTATTGGGCGGAGGACGCGCGCTTCGCGGAGATCGATCCGAGCCGCATCGAACAGGTTTGCACCAATCTCCTCCTCAACGCGCTCCAGCATGGCGATGCGCCTGCGTTGAAAATCCAAATCACCGCCGTCCGGCTCGGCGAAAACATCCGGCTCACTTTTTCCGACAACGGCCCGGGCATCCCGCTCGAGGACCAGGCCCATATTTTTGAGAGGTTCTACCGCGTCCACAAACACCGCGCGCGCGACGCCGGCGGCACAGGTCTCGGCCTCTCGATCGTCAAAAACATCGTCCTCGCGCATGGAGGAACCGTCTCGCTGGAAAGCATGCCCGGCGAAGGCGCGGCGTTCCATGTGACCCTGCCCGTCACGCAGTCGGGCAAGCCAAGCTGAAACCGTCCGTTATTTTCCCCAAGGTTTCTCGGCCTCGGGCCGGGGAGCGTTCGCGGGTTGGCTCTCGCGGGGCCACGGCCAAGGCTTGGTGGCGAGCATCCGCGTGTAGGGCCCCTCGACTTTTTGCGTCTCCCAGAGATACCGGCGGTTTTGGAGGGTGGTGCACGATGTCGTCAGCAGCACAGCGGCAATCGCCAGTATCGGGAAGGGTTTCACGGCGCGTATCTAGCAACGGCCCCGCCGATGGTGTCAAGGCCGCGGCTTTTGCGTTTCCATGCCCGCGCCAAAGCGGCTAACAACCCCGCTTTCCCTGCGATGGAACTCACCGAAAAACTCCTCGTCTCGCTCGGCGGTTGGGATGTCATGAAGCGCGCCCGCGCGATCAAGGCCGCCGGCGCCGTGCGCGAGGCGTCCTACGAACCACCGCTCCTCAAAGGCCGGATCGCCGAGGGCGGCCGCGAGTTTTTGGCCGGACTCCGCCTGCGCAATCCGGTGGATATCGAAAACCTCTGCCCGTGCGCGGATTCACGCCGCCGGGGAATCATCTGCGCGCACTCCGTGGCGATCGGCCTCGAAGTTCTCTCGCCAACCAAATCCTCCCCGGCGAAACCCTCGAGCGCTCCAACACCCGGCAAGACCACTGCAGAGATTCCACGCGTCGCGCTTTCGATCGAGGGTTCACTCCGCCACCTTGAGGCCACGGTGGATTTCGAATACTCCGCGCCCGGTGCCAGCAATCCATTTGCCGAGGCCGAGGTTTTGGCCGAACTCGTGCGGATCGGTTTCGAGAACGACAAAGGCAAAGCCGTCCTGCGTGGCGAGGATGCGGTCGTCGGATTTTTCGCCAACGCCCTCCCCCGCCTGAAACAAAAATGGACCGTCCGCGAGGGCGAGAGATTCCAACATGTGACGCGCGACATCGTTCGCCTCGAACCCCAATTCGCCCTCCGCGAGCGGGGCGATGGCTGGCTGGATTTCCATGTCCATTTCAGCGCGGGCAAGGAGGCCGTCCTGAGCGACCAGGATGTGCGAAGGCTTTTGCAGAGCGGCACACCTCGACTCCGCCTTTCGAACGGCCGGATCGCCGTTCCCGACGCCGCACTAGCCTCCGATCTCGAGGAGGTTTTGCGCGACTGCAACCCCACGCAAGAACGCGGCGGCTACCGGATTCCTCCGGCCCAGCGCGGATATGTCGAAGCCAGCATCGCCGAGTGGAGCCGCGCCGAATCGCCTGCCGCCAAATCCTCGCCCCAAAACCTCGGCCCGCTCCAATCGCGCCTCCGTCCCTACCAGATCGAAGGCGCCTCGTGGCTTCTCTCCCGCCAGGCCGGACTTCTGGCGGACGACATGGGCCTCGGCAAAACCGTCCAGGCGCTCGCGTATTTCGAGGCGACGCCCGGCCCGCATCTCGTCGTCTGCCCTTCGTCGCTCGTCTGGAACTGGACGCGCGAAGCGGCGCGGTTCGTTCCCGGCCTCCAAATCCTCGCCCTCGGCGGCCCGGACCGGGAAAAACTCTTCCCCAAAATCGCCGATCACGACCTCGTGGTGACGAGCTACGCTCTGCTCCGGCGCGACATCGCGCATTACCAAAACCTCGCCTTCACCTCGGTCGTCCTCGACGAGGCCCAGCACATCAAGAATCCCGAAAGCCAAAACGCGAAAGCCGCCTGCGCGCTCAAATCCAAGTCCCGCTTCATCCTCACCGGCACCCCGCTCGAGAATTCCGTGCGCGATCTCTGGTCCCTCTTCGAATTCCTCCTGCCCGGCTACCTCGGCACGCGCGAGGATTTCCAGGACCGCTACGAAAAGCCCATTCTCGCCGGAGAAGGCGCGGGAGCCTGGCCCCGCCTCGTCCGCCGCGTGAAGCCTTGGATGCTCCGCCGCACGAAAACCCAAATCCTCCCCGAGCTTCCCGCGAAGATCGAGCAGGTCGTCGAAGTCGAGCTGACCCCCGACCAGAAGGCCGCTTACACCCAACTCCAGATCGCCGCCCGCGCGCAGGTCGACGCCCTCCGCGAATCCGGCGGCGCGGCCCGCATGAAAGTCCTCGCCGCCCTGCTCCGGCTCCG
>CAWUMN010000076.1:0-6508 GCA_963923595.1 uncultured bacterium | reverse complement strand
CGGACTGTAAATCCGCTGGCTTACGCCTTCACTGGTTCGAATCCAGTTCTGCCCAGCTCTCTTACTATCAGTTGCTTGCAAAGGCTATATTTTGTTTCGACTTTGATCGCCGAACAAAAACTGGACAATAAAAGCTGACTTTAGAGTTTGGTTCTTGCACCACACTTCGCACGATTTCCAAAACCCGTTGAAGGAATATCGCTGATTCTTTTTCTAGGTTAGCTGGCAAAGCTGATCTTTCCTCGAAAACGCGTGGAGGGGCTTTTATTATGTTTGGGTTTCATGGCTCTGAGGGACTTCGAATTCGAGCGAGGATTGATAGCCGAGGGCCGAGTGTAAACGGGTTGGGTTGTAGAAGGCTTCGATGTAGTCGAAAATCATGAGGCGGGCCTGCTCTCTGGTTTTGGGGATTTTTGAACCGAAGCACTCGGTTTTGAGCGTGTCCCAGAAGCTTTCCACCATGGCGATGTCATAGCAGTTGCCCTTCCTGCTCATCGAGAAGGCGGCGTGGTGCTTGGACAGAAGACTTCGGAACGCTTGGTTCGAATACTGCCAGCCTCGGTCAGAGTCGTGCACGATGGAGATCGCGCGCATCGGTGAAGCTACCAGCCATCAAGGGTTGATACCCGGCCCGGAGTCGATTGACGAAGCATAAGCAGTCCGCCAATGGAGCTGAGGTTGCCGCCTTTGAAATCCGCAATGTTTTTTCGTGAACCCAGGTCTTGAAAAAGTATGGGCTGCGTGAAAGATTGCCCATTACGGAAGACTGAGGTCTTTTGTTATTTTAATTTTTGCAATCAAAATAAATACGACTGATTTTAGTCCGTTCCAAATGACTCTTTGTGATTTTTTCGTTTTGATTCTTTCCTTTAACCCCAGGCGCGAATGCCTTTAAATAGCGGCCCTTTTTCGTCCCATGTCCAATCCAAGCATCTTCTACACCAAAACCGACGAGGCCCCGCTTCTAGCCACCTACTCGTTACTCCCGATCATTCAGGCTTTTTCCAAACACGCTGGGATTGCCGTGGAACTCCGCGACATTTCGCTGGCGGGTCGCATCCTCGCGGTTTTCGCGGACCGGTTGCCCGAAAATCAAAAAACCTCCGACGCCCTCGCGGAACTCGGTGCCCTGACCCTCAAGCCCGAGGCGAACATCATCAAACTCCCGAACATCAGTGCGTCGATTCCGCAGTTGAAAGCAGCGATCGCCGAGTTGCAGGCGCGGGGATTTGCGGTGCCGGATTATCCCGAGGCGCCGACGGACGACGCCGGGAAGGATATCAAGGCCCGTTACGACAAGGTGAAGGGCAGCGCAGTGAATCCCGTCCTGCGCGAGGGAAATTCCGACCGCCGCGCGCCGAAGGCCGTGAAGGACTACGCCCGCAAGCACCCGCACAAGATGGCTGCGTGGTCAAAAGACTCGAAGACCCGCGTCGCCACGATGGGCCGCGACGACTTTTTCTCGAACGAAAAATCCACAACCCTGCCCGCCGCGACAACCGCCCGAATCGAATTCCTCCCCGCCGACGGCGGCGCGCCGGTCGTTTGGAAGGGCGATTTGAAATTGCAGGCCGGCGAGGTTTTGGATGCGACCTTCATGTCGCGCAAGGCGCTCCAGGCCTTCCTGACCGAGCAGATCGAGGCCGCGCAAAAGGCGGGCGTGCTTTTCTCGCTCCACCTCAAGGCGACGATGATGAAGGTCTCGGACCCGATTCTTTTCGGCCATGCCGTGAAGGTTTTCCTCGGCGGGTTCATCGAGCGCCACGCCGCCGCGATCTCGAAGCTGGGCGTGGATTTCAACAACGGCCTCGGCGACCTGCTGGCAAAGATCGAAAAACTCCCCGCCGCTGAAAAAGCCGCCATCGAAAGCGACCTCAAGGCCACCCTCGCCGCGCGCCCGCCGCTTGCGATGGTCAATTCCGACAAGGGCATCACGAACCTCCATGTCCCGAGCGATGTCATCATCGACGCCTCGATGCCGCCCGTGATCCGCGACGGCGGCAAGATGTGGAACGCCGAGGGCAAGCCGCAGGACACCCTCGCCGTGATCCCCGACAGTTGCTACGCGCCGGTATACCAGGCCGTGATCGAGTTTTGTCGGGAAAACGGCGCGCTCGATCCAAAAACCATGGGCTCCGTGCCGAATGTGGGCCTCATGGCACAGGCGGCCGAGGAATACGGGTCGCACAATAAGACCTTCGAGGTTCCCGCTGACGGCACCGTGCGCATTGTCGATGCCGATGGCAAAACGCTCCTCGAGCACCGCGTCGAAACCGGCGACATCTGGCGCGCGTGCCAGACGAAGGACGCTCCGGTCCGCGATTGGGTGAAGCTCGCCGTGCGCCGCGCCCGCGCGACCGGCGATCCCGCGATTTTCTGGCTCGACGCCCGCCGCGGCCACGATGCCCAGATCATTGCCAAGGTTGAAACCTACTTGAAGGACCACGACACCGCCGGGCTCGACATCCGCATCCTGCCGCCCGCCGAGGCTTGCCGCGTCAGCCTCGAGCGGATCGTGAGGGGCGAGGACACGATCTCGGTCACCGGCAATGTCCTTCGCGACTACCTCACCGACCTCTTCCCGATCCTCGAAGTTGGCACGAGCGCCAAGATGCTCTCGATCGTTCCGCTCATGAACGGCGGCGGCTTGTTCGAGACCGGCGCCGGCGGCTCCGCGCCCAAGCATGTGCAGCAATTCCTCGAAGAAAACTACCTGCGCTGGGATTCGCTCGGGGAGTTTTTCGCCATCGCCGCGTCGTTCGAGCATCTCGCCGACACCCAATCCCACGCCCGCGCCAAGGTTCTTGCCGAAACGCTCGACGCCGCCACCGGCCAACTCCTCGAGCACGACCGCTCGCCCTCACGCAAGGTCGGTGGACTCGATAACCGCGGCAGCCATTTCTATCTCGCGCTCTACTGGGCCCAGGCCCTCGCCGCCCAGGACAAGGACGCCGAATTGAAAAACATCTTCACCCCCGTCGCGAAGGACCTCTCCGAAAACGAGAGCAAAATCGTCGCCGAACTTGGCGCCGTGCAAGGCCAGCCCGTCGATGTCGGTGGATACTACCTTCCCGACGACGCAAAAGCCTCCGCCGCCCTACGCCCGAGCGCGACCTTCAACCAAATCCTCGCGACGCTTTAACAAGGCCCCGCCTCGTGGTCTGCCGCGAGGGGAGGAAGGAATGCTTTGCAGGGTGCGGCGGGTTGCCTCTATAAACAACTACACATGTCGAAGACGATCGCACCCGTCACCGAGTCCGATTACCTCAAGGCCTACCGCGTGATGCTTCTCTCGCGAGTGTTGGAGGAAAAACTCGCGAGCCTCTACCGCGCCGGAATGATCAAGGGCGGCGTCTTTCTCGGCCGTGGCCAGGAGGCGCTCAGCACCGCCACGGGCATCCATCTCCGCAAGGGCGACATTTTCGCCCCGCTCATTCGCGATCAGTCTGGCCGGCTTGCATTCGGCGACACCGTTCTCGACACCCTCCGCACCTATCTCGGCTCCCAACTCGGCTCGATGCGCGGGCGCGACGGAAACATCCACCGCGGCCGTCCGCGCGACGGCTACTACGCGATGATCAGCCACCTCGGCGCCATGGTTCCTGCGGTCGCGGGGGGACTTCTCGCCCGCCGCCTGCGCGGCGAAACCGGAGTCGTCGGCGCGACCTGTCTCGGCGATGGAGGCACCTCGACGGGCGCTTTCCACGAAGGCCTCAACGCCGCCGCCGTCGACAAACTCCCGCTCGTCGTCGTGGTGGCCAACAACCAGTATGCCTATTCCACCCCGAACTCGCGCCAATACGCCTGCGCCGACCTGCTCGACAAGGCCGCCGGCTACGGCGTCGCGGGCCACAAGGCTGACGGCACGAATTTGCTCGATTGCCTCCAGACGCTCCGCAAGGCCGTCCAATCCGCCCGCGAAGGCGGCGGCCCGCAACTCGTCGTCGCCAGCCTCCTGCGCCTTGTTGGCCACGGAGAGCACGACGATTTTTCCTATTTGGACAAGACCTTGAAAAAATCCCCCGTCGGCGAGGACTGCCTGCTGCTCGCCGAAAAACACATCGTCGACCAAGGCTGGAAGACCGCCGATGAGCTCGCCGCCTGGCGCCGCGAGGCCGAGCAGGAGGTCAACACCACCGCCGACCGTGTGCGCCGCGAACCCTCGCCCGACGCCGAGGAGGATGACTGGGCCGCGCTCTCGCGGGCTGAATACCGGGAGCAATTCGCCGCCGTATGATCACCTACCTCGAAGCCATCCGACTGGCGCAACAAAAGGCGCTCGCCAATGACCCGCGGGTCTTTCTTTACGGCCAGGACATCGGAACCTTCGGCGGCGCGTTCAAGGCCACCAAAAACCTCGCCGCCGAATTTCCCGGCCGCGTCCTCGACGCCCCGCTGAGCGAGGATGCGATCGTGGGCATGGCGATTGGTGCCGCCATCGAGGGCGCCCGGCCGATCGTGGAAATGCAGTTCGCCGACTTCTCGACCTGCGGGCTAAATCAAATCGTCAACCACGCCGGAACCCTCTTTTACCGCACCGGGGTCCCCTGCCCGATCGTCGTGCGCCTGCCCTCCGGCGGCACTTCCGGCGGCGGCCCGTTCCACAGCCAAAGCCTCGAAGCCATTTACGCCCACTGGCCCGGCCTTGTGGTCGTGACCCCCGCCACCGTCGAGGACGCCTACACGATGCTTCTCGAGGCAGTCGCCATCGACGATCCGGTCGTATTCTGCGAGCACAAGTTTCTCTACTACCACCTCAAGGCCGAGAGCCTTCCCGAGTCCTCCCTGCCAATCGGAAAAGCCCGCATCGCCCTCACTGGTCGCGACGCCACGATCGTCACCCACGGCGCGATGCTTCACGAATCCCTCGCCGCCGCGACCGAACTCGCCGAGGACGGCTACCATCTCGAAGTCGTCGATCTCCGCAGCATCAAACCCCTCGACACCGATACCGTGCTGGCCTCGGTCGCACGCACCGGCCGCCTGCTCGTTGTGAGCGAGGAATGGCCCTGGGGCGGCGCCGCCGCGGAGGTTATTTCGCGTGTCACCACCGAAGGCTTCGGCCTGCTCGACGCCGCGCCGATGCGCGTGAACGCGAAGGACACGCCGGTTCCCTACCATCCTGATCTCTGGTCGGTCCACCGCCCGACCGCCTCCACCATCGCCGCCGCCGCGCGACGCCTACTCGACCTCTGACCATGGCCAAAGTTCCCATTCAAATGCCCCAACTCGGCGAATCCATTGCCGAAGCGACCATCGTCCGGATTCTTTTCAACGCCGGAGACGCCGTGCAGGCCGACACCGACTTGATCGAGGTCGAAACCAACAAGGCTGTCATGGCCGTCACCGCGCCCTGCTCGGGCACGATCCAGGAATTGACCGCCGAGATCGGCACCAGCTACCCGGTCGGCGCGATTCTCGGCCAAATCGAAATCAGCGCCGAGGAAGCCAAGCGCCTCGGCCTCGACGAAGAGGAAAAAACCGGCCGCAAGCCCGTGAAAAAGCGTGTCGAAACCCACGCGCCGCCTCCGCAAAAAGTTGAACCCACCGTGCCCGGCGGACTTCCCGTTCCCGCCCACGCGGGCGGCGTCACCTACATGTCGCCCCGCATGAAGGCCCGCATGGTCGAACTCGGCCTGCGCGCCTCGGACCTCTCGGGCATCGCAGGCAGCGGCGCCGGGGGACGCGTCACGATCGAGGATCTCGAGCGCTTCATGGAGAGCATCGAGAAGAACAAGATCACGCCCGCCTCGCCGATGCGAAAGGCCGTGGCGGACGCGATGATCCGCAGCTGCACACGGCCGCTCGCGACCGTTGGCACCCCGGTCCAGCTCGACAAACTTCTCGCCCACCGCAAATCGCATCCCGCGAAACCCGGCCCCGCGCTCTACGCCCTCCGCGCCCTCGCCCTGGCCCTCGCCGAAAACAGCGCCCCGGCCGGCCGCCTCATCGGCGACAGCATCGTCCACCCGCCTTCGGTGGACATCGGCTTCGCCGTGGAGGCCGAGGACGGAGTGCTCGTTCCCGTCATCCGCAACGCCGACCAATATCCTCTCGGCGACCTCGCCTCGCGCTATCATCGACTCGTCGAACTCGCCCGCCAGCGCCGTCTCGGGCCGTCGGACACCGGAAATTCCATCGCGACCGTGACGAACTACGGCACATTCGGACTCACTTTCGCCACGCCGATTCCTCTTCCCGAGCAAACCCTCGTCCTTGGCATGGGCGTCGGCCGCACGGTTCCCAACTGGAATCCCGAAACCAGGGACTTCGATCCGGTTGTCGAAGCGATGTTCACTTTGAGCTTCGATCACCGCGTGCTCGACGGCGGTGCCGCCGGGCGTTTGCTCAAGCGCATCGACGAGCTTTTGAACAACCCCGAATCGCTCTAAGGCGCGCCCGGTTTTTCGAGCCAGTCCTCGGGCTTCGCACTAAGCTTGTCGAAACCCTCGGCGGCCACACGCACGGGGCCCGATGTCCCGGCGACCACGATGAACCTTCCGTTCGG
>CAWUMN010000075.1:0-6597 GCA_963923595.1 uncultured bacterium | reverse complement strand
TGCAGGTGATGGAGCGGACGCGCTGGGCGCGGCGTTTTGATTTCGACACGGTGCTTTCGGTGAGGCTTTCGTGGGCTGGGGTGCCTTGCCTCAATGTCCCCGTGCCTGTGATTTATCCGCCGCGCCAGTCAGGGGGCGTGACGCATTTTCGCTACCTGCGCGACAATTTGCTGCTCGTTGCGGCGCACTCGCGGCTGCTGGTGGAGTGGCCGATTCATCTGCCCCGCCTGATGGCGCGGAGGTGTCAGGCTGGCTTGCGCATCAGCCAGTAGATTTCGCCGGGCCAGCCGGGGAACATTTGGCCCCACGCAATATTGAAGCGCATCCAGGCGGGAGAGTTTTCAAGCGCACTGCCTTTGCTACGCATGAGGAAAGCGCCGCTGAGGAACTCCACCTCGAGCCCTGCCTGAGCCGCCATGCGGCGGACGCGGCCGGGCGAAAACACACTCACATGGCCCATGGGCTTGGCCGTTTTGCGAACTTGGCTTTCGCGGATTCCGGCCAGTGGGCCTGGAACGACGGGAAATCCTCCGATCAGCGAACCGCCGGGGCGGATCGCGGCGGCGATTTTTTTCAAAACCTCCTCGGGTTCGAACAGGTGCTCAAGCACATGCAGGAGGATCGCGGTGTCGTATTCGCGCTGGAGGGCGAAAGAGGGGTCTTCGAGATTCGCCTCTTGAAAATCGGTGTAGCCGGCTTGTGCCAACCGCTCACGGCGCATCACAGCGTCGACGGCCGTCCAGCAACCGATCTCGATGCGGGCTGGCGCGGATTTCACAAACTCTAGCATTTGGCCGACATGCACGCCGATCTCGGCCACATCGATCGGGCGGGCGATGCGTTCGCTTTCCTCGCGGAGGAGTTGGTAGCCAAACCAGTAGCGAAGGAGGCGGATGGGGTAGCGGACGCTTTTGGCCTCTTTGGTCATGCCGAAATCTTTCGAGCGGACTACTTGGTTATCGGCCAGAAAATCAATGTCCCAATCGGACGAGGAGTAGGTTTTCAAGACCGGGGATCATGGGTTTTCCTCGGTGGATAGGTCAAGCTGGGTGTGCCCGCGTTCTTGATCCGTTCGAGGAGCGGGCATAGGGTTTCCGCCCATTCATGAAACCGGTCACGATCTACGACACCACACTGCGCGACGGCACGCAGGGAACGGGAATTTCTTTTTCGATCCTCGACAAAATTCGCGTCGCCCAGCGGCTTGATGCGTTTGGCGTCGATTACATCGAGGGCGGTTGGCCGGGCTCGAACCCTCGCGACGCAGCGTTTTTCAGCGAGGCGGCGAAGTTGGAATGGAAAAACGCCAAGATCGCCGCGTTCGGCAGCACGCGCCGTGGCGGGGTGGAGGTCGAATCCGACGCGCAGGTGAAGATGCTTCTCGATGCGCAGACTCCGGTGGTGACGATCGTCGGCAAGACCTGGTTGCTCCATGTCACACAGGTTCTCAATGTCGCGCCGGACGAAAACCTCTCGATGATCGGCGACACGGTGGCGTTCCTCAAAAAGAATGGGCGCGAGGTTTTCTATGACGCCGAGCATTTTTTCGACAGCTACAAGGACGATCCCGACTACTCGCTCGCGACGCTCCGTGCGGCCCGCGACGCCGGAGCCGATGTGCTCGTGCTTTGCGACACGAATGGCGGTTCGCTCCCCGAGGAAATCGGGCGCATCACCGCCGAGGTCGTGGCGGATTTGAAATGTCCGGTCGGCATCCACACGCATAACGATTGCGGGTTGGGAGTTGCCAACGCCCTGGCTGCCGTCCGCGCCGGAGCCTGCCAGGTGCAAGGCACGATTAACGGCTACGGCGAGCGGGTCGGGAATTGCAATCTCACGACCGTTATCCCCACGCTTCAGGTGAAAATGGGTTTCCCCTGCGTGCCTGATCTCACGCAACTTCGCGAGGTTTCCCGCTTCGTCGATGAGTTGGCGAATGTCCCGCAGGACATCCGGGCGCCGTATGTCGGCACGGCCGCTTTCACGCACAAGGGCGGACTCCATGTCCACGCCGTGCAAAAAATCGCCCGCAGCTACGAGCACATGGACCCGACGCTGGTGGGAAATTCCCAGACGATCCTCGTCTCCGACATGTCCGGCCAGAGCAACATCCTCGCGAAGGCCTCCGAGTTGGGTTTCAGCTTCCAAAAAGGCGCGCCGGAGGTCTCGGCGATCTTGAAAACGGTCAAGGAAACCGAGGCGCTCGGATACGAATTCGAGGCCGCCGACGCGTCGTTCGATTTGTTGATCCGCCGCACGCTCGGAAAGTTCACGCGGCTTTTCGACCTCAAGGAATACCACTGCTCGTTCCGCCAGTCGGAGGACCACAAGTTCACCACCTGCGAGGCGACCGTGAAGCTTCTCGTCAACGGCACTCCCGAATACACGGTGGAGGAGGGCGACGGCCCGGTGAACGCGCTCGACGCGGCTCTGAGAAAGGCTCTCCGGCCCTTCTACTCATGGATCGATTCGGTGCGACTCGCCGACTACAAGGTCCGGATCATCGATAGCTCGCGGGGAACCGCCGCCAAGACGCGTGTGCTGGTTGTTTCGACCGATGGCACCTCGACATGGGGCACGGTTGGCGTTTCCGACAACATCATCGAAGCGAGTTGGCTGGCCTTGGTGGACAGCTACGAATTCTTCGCCACCCGCGCGGGGAGTGCCAAGTGAGTGCTCCCAAGCTCAGCGAACTCAAGAGCCGGGCGCAGTTGCTGAAGCCTGCGATCAAGCTCGGCAAGGCCGGTGCGTCGCCTGAGCTGTTGGCGGAGCTGGGCAAATTGCTCGACCTTCACGGCCTCGTGAAATTGCGCTTCGAGGGTTTCAAGGATGAGCGCAAGACGCTTTCCAAGGAGCTTGCGGAAAAAACCGGCGCGACGCTTGTCCAACAAGTCGGGCACACGGCGGTATTCCACCGCACGCCGGCGTCGAAGGTTTCGTAATCCTACATTCGCTCTGGGCAGGAAATGCCCAGAAGGGAGAGGCCGTGGGAAAGGGTGCGGGCGGTGAGGTCGCCGAGGAGAAGGCGGCTGGCGCGCAGGTCGGGCTCGGCTTTCAGCACCGGACAGGCCTCGTAGAAGGAATGGTAGGTGTTCGCCAGTTCGTAGAGATAGTTCGCGAGGATGTTCGGGCGGAAGTCGTCGAGGACGACCGGGAGGGTTTCGGCGTATTGGAGGATTTTGACCGCCAGGGCGCGCTCGGCGGGGTCGGAGATCCGGATCGGGGCGGCCGGATCGGCGTTTTCTCCGGCCTTGCGGAAGATCGAACGGATGCGGACATAGGCGTTCTGGAGGTAGGGGGCTGTGTTGCCTTCGAAGGCCAGCAGCTTGTCCCACGAGAAGACATAATCGGTCAGGCGGTTTTGGGAGAGTTCCGCGTATTTGACGGCGCCGAGGCCGATGAGACGGGCGGTGGACTCGGCTTCCCCGGGCGGGAGGGCTTCGGTGCGGGCGGCGAGGATTTTGCGGGCGCGCTCGATGGCTTCGTGGAGGACTTCGGCGAGGCCGACATTCTCGCCGGAGCGGGTTTTCATGATCTTGCGGTCCTCGCCGAGGATGCTGCCGAAGGCGATGTGGCGGAGGTCGCCGTCGAAGCCCATCATTTTTGCTGCGGCGAAGATTTGCTGGAAGTGGAGGGCCTGCGGGGCGCCGACAACATACCAGATGGCGTCGGGGTGCCAGCGGTTCACGCGGTAGGCGATGGTGGCGAGGTCGGTGGTGGCGTAGAGGAAGCCGCCGTCGGACTTGCGGACGATGGCGGGCTTGCCGTCTAGGGCGGGGATGTCGGGGAAGAAAATGCAGAGGGCGCCGTCGCTCTCGCGCGCGATGCCGCGTTTTTCGAGTTCTGCGCATAGGGGGGCGAGGGCGTCGTTGTAGGCGCTTTCGCCGAGGCGCTCGTCAAACTTGATGCCGAGGAGATCGTAGAGTTTCTCGAATTCGCGCCAAGAGAGTTCGACGGTTTGTTTCCAGATCGCGAGGTTTTCGGCGTCGCCGGCTTGGAGTTTGACCAATTCCTCGCGGGCGGTGCGTTTGATGTCCTCGTCGGTTTCCTCCAGGCGGGTGACCTCGCGATAGAGGCGGACGAGTTCGGCGATGGCGTCGCGGTCGAGCGCGTCGGGGTCGAGGAAGTGCTTCCAGCCATAGATCACCTTGCCGAATTGCGTGCCCCAGTCGCCGATGTGGTTGTCGGCGGTGACTTCGTGGCCGAGGAAACGGGCGACGCGAACGAGGCAGTCCCCGAGAATGGTGCTGCGGATGTGGCCCACATGCATCGGCTTCGCGACATTGGGGGAACTGAAATCGACGAGGATTTTTTTGGGATTCGCCACGGGAGCGACGCCGAGGCGGGGATCGGTGGCGAGGGAAGAGACTGCGGAGGCGATGAACGAATCCTCGAGGCGGAAATTGATGAAACCGGCGCCGGCGATCTCGGGAGTGGCGGCAAGGCCGGTTGTATCGAGCTTGGCGAGGATGTCGGCGGCGAGTTGGCGCGGGTTGGTTTTTTTCTCCTTGGCCAAAACCATCGCGGCATTCGCCTGATAGTCTCCGAAGCGGGTATCGGCGGCTTGGGCGACTTCGCCACGGGCGGGATCGAGGCCACAGGCGGCGAGGGCATCGCGGAGACGGGCGGAGAGGAGTTCGCGCGGGGTGGGCATTAGAGTTTTAAGTTTTCAGGATTAAATTTTTCAGTGGCCAGTGGGGAGCGGGGGGCACTGAGGTGGCTGAGGACTTTTCTTATTTTCCCTCTGTGCTCTCTGTGACCTCGGTGGTCAATTCCGCAGAGGGTGTTTACCTCGATTTTCAGGGACGGCCGGAGCGGTTTTCGAAGACCTGCAGGATGGTCGAGACATTTTCGGCCTTGGAAAGTTCCTCGCGGACGGTTTTGTCGTTCAGGAACTTTGCAATGGCGGCGAGGGTGCGGAGATGGGTCTGGAATTGATCCTTCGGCACGACGAAAAGAACGATGAAGAAGACAGGCTCACCGTCGAGCGCGTCGAAGGGAATACCGGCGGAGGAGCGCCCGAAAGCGGCCACGACCTCGCCAACCTTCGAGGAGGAGGCGTGAGGGATCGCGATGCCGAAGCCGATTCCGGTGCTCATGGTTTCCTCGCGCTGACGGATGGATTCGAGGATGGCATCCTCATCGGCGCGATCGATTTTGCCGGATGCCACAAGGCAATCGACCAGTTCCTGGATGGCTTGCCAGCGTTCCTTGGCGGCCATTTCGGGAATGATTTGCGACTCTGATAACAGGTTGGCCAGGGTCATTTGAGTAGGTGAATGGGTTGAGCGTTGCCGGGCATGGCCGGCGTCTGCCGGATGCGGGCGGTTCGGGCTTCCATCAGCGGTCCACTTCGCCGAAGACGGGATCGAGTGAGCCGAGGATCGTCACGACATCGGACACCATGGATCCGGGAAGCATCTTGGAGAGGATGCTGATGTTGCAGAACGAGGGAGAGCGGATTTTCAAGCGGTAGGGGACTCCTCCGCCTTTGCTGTAAATGTAAAATCCGAGTTCGCCCTTGGGGTTTTCCGCACCGAAATAGACCTCCCCGGCGGGGGCGTGGACGCCTTCGGTGGCGACGATGAAGTGGTGGATGAGTTCCTCCATCTTCGTGAGGACCGACACTTTGTCAGGGAGGGTGCTCTTGGGGTCGTGCCAGTTGATTGGGCCCGGGGGTAATTTGTCGAGGACTTGGCGGAGGATGGACACGCTCTGGCGGATCTCCTCAAGGCGAACGAGGTAACGGTCGTAGCTGTCGCCCACGGTGCCGATGGGCACCTCGAAGTCGTAGTTTTGGTAATCGAGATATGGGTGTTTCTTGCGAAGGTCGTGGTCCACCCCGCTGCTTCGGAGGTTCGGGCCCGAGAGGCCATAGGCGATGGCGTCCTCGCGCGAAATCACGCCGACATCCTTGCACCGATCGACGAAAATGCGATTGCGGGTGATGAGTTTGTCCACATCCGCGAAGGCTTTCGGAAAGGTCTCGAGAAAGTCCTTGAGCATCGCGATGAAGGCTGGCGGGAGGTCGCGCGTCTGGCCACCCACGCGGGTGTAGCTCGTGGTAAAACGGGCGCCGGAGAGTTGCTCCACCATGTTGTAGATCTTCTCGCGTTCGGTGAAGGTGTAGAGAAAGACAGAGGTCGCGCCGAGGTCCATGCCCAGGCAGCCTACGCCGAGGAGGTGGGAGGAAATGCGGGCGAGTTCGCAGCAGATGACGCGGATCGCCTTGCCGCGGGGCGGGATTTCCCAGCCCATGAGCTTCTCAACGGCGAGGGCGTAGGCGACATTGTTGGCGATCGGGGCGAGGTAGTCCAAGCGGTCCGTGTAGGGCACGAACTGGTTGTAGGTCATGTTCTCGGCGATTTTCTCGTCGCCGCGATGAAGGTATCCGATTTCTGGCGTGGCCTTGGTGACGATCTCGCCGTCCAACTCGAGGATCATGCGGAGCACGCCGTGTGTCGAAGGGTGGGACGGCCCCATGTTGATGACCAATTTTTCCCCTAGCAGTTCTTCGGTTTCCTGCATGGCCTTGAGGCTGCGGGCCAAGGCATCCGGGTGCTCGAGTGTGGTTGTCGCCATCGTTTATTGGATCAT
>CAWUMN010000074.1:0-6796 GCA_963923595.1 uncultured bacterium | reverse complement strand
ACGGTCTGGCCGGTGTGGAAGGAGAGGATGCGGTTCAGCCTTTTCTTGAGCTTGAACATGAACTCGACCTGGCGCTCGACATCGCTGGCCTGGCCGCGGGCGCCGCCGGAGACCTGGTGGATCATGATATCGGAGTTCGGCAGCGCATAGCGTTTGCCCTTGGTCCCGGCGCAGAGGAGGACGGCTCCCATGCTGGCGGCGAGGCCCATGCAGTAGGTGTTCACATCGCAGGTGACGAACTGCATGGTGTCGTAAATCGCGAGACCGGCTGTGACGGATCCGCCGGGCGAGTTGATGTAGATGTTGATGTCCTTTTTGGCGTCCTCCATCTGGAGAAAGAGCATCTGGGCGATGACGAGGTTGGCGACATTGTCATCAATCGGCGTGCCGATGAAGATGATGCGATCCTTGAGGAGGCGGGAGTAGATGTCGTAGCTGCGTTCTCCGCGGCCGGTTTGTTCGACGACGATTGGGACTAGCATGATGGGAAAAAATCAGTTGGTGGCTTTTTGCTCGGCTTCCTTGGGCTCGGCGAGCTCGGTCACGGTAGCATTCGAGACCACATAATCAAGGGCCTTGGTAATACGGATTTGTTCCCGGATGCGGCCGATTCCGCCTTTGCGGGAGAGGTCCTTCACGAGCTTCTTCACGGGAATCCGGTGGCGTTCGGACATCTCCAAAACGGCCTGGTAAAGCTCGGCCTCGGTCTCCTCGATCTTCTCCTGCTCGGCGATGCGGAGGAGGACGAAATTGGCGCGCACACGCTCGCGGGCGCTCTCTCCAGCGGTCTCGACGATCTGGTCGGTGTGGGACTTGATGTCGTCATCGCTCATGCCACGCGCTTGGGACTCGGCGACAATGTCTTTAAGGATCGAGCCGGTCTCGACGGCGACCGCCTGCTCGGGAAGTTCGCAGGTGAAAAGGCCGAGGAGTTTTTTCACGGCGGCGTTGCGCTTGGCGACATCGAATTGGTAGTCGGCCGATTCCTGCTGGCGCTCGCGGATTTTTTGTTTGAGCGATTCGAGGGTCGAGCCGGGTTCGATCTTGTCGGCGAGGGCGTCATCGAGTGGGGCCTCCTTGCGGATGTTGATGCCATGGAGTGTCACGGTGTAGTCCACCTTTTTGCCTTGGATTTCCGGAACGGGGAAGGTTTCGGGCACCTCGAGGGTGAAGGTGCGTTGCTCGTCGATTTTCATCCCCTCGATCGCCTTGGCGAAGCCGGGAATCAGCGTGCCTTCGCTCATCAAGACCCAGCCATTCCGGCGGCCGGCGAGTTGCGCGGGGGCCTTCGGAGCGACTTCGGTGAGGGGTTGCCCCTCGATCTTGCCTTCGTAGGTCACGACGGCGAAATCCTCCATCGCCAGCGCGCGGTCGGTGACCGGCTCGAAGGTCGAGTGGGGATCGCGGAGATATTCGAGGAGTTGGTCGACATCGGCCTCGGTGATCTGGCGTTTGTGAACCTCGAGGGCGAGGTTTTTGTATTCGGGAAGATCGAAGTCCGGCGTGCGCACCACGGCGGCGCGGATTTTCATCGATTTGTCGGCGGCAATGCTCGACTCGGAGATTTTTTCGATGGCATGGAGGCGCAGGTTTTTTTCCTTCGCGGCCTCGACGACGGCTTCATACGAGAGGGAATCGGAGACCTCGGATTCGATCTCGCGGCCGTAGCGCGACTCGATCATCGACATTGGAGCCTTGCCGGGGCGGTAACCCGGGATGCGGGCCTGCTTTTGATATTCCTTCGCGATTTTATTCCATTCGTTCGCGACCCTGTCGGCGGGCAGGTCGATCTCGAGGTTGACGATGCAATTGGGCTGAAAATCCAGAGCTACATTCATGATTAGCCCGCCAGAAAAGCAGAATCACTCCGGAGCGGCAACCCGCCTGTCAGAAAATTCTCAACGGCGCGCGCAGAGCTGAGGTGGCGAGCTTACGCGAAGGGGTTGTGTATTTTCTCCTCCGCGACGCTGGTGAGCGGGCCGTGGCCGGGGCAGAGGATCGTGTCGGCGGGGAGGGAGAGGATTTGGTTGCGGAGCCCGGCAAGGGCTTCAGCCCAAGCGCGGCGGGGCGCTCCACCCATCGATCCTGCGAAGAGGGCGTCGCCGGTGAAGGCGAGGGGGCGCTCCAGCCCGGAGACGAAAAATGTCGTTCCGCCTGTGGCATGGCCACTGGTGCGGCGGGTTTCCACGCGGAGTTTGCCGATCTGGAAAACGGCTCCGTCCGCAAATGGTGTGGCGCCTGCAAACGGCTCGCGCTCGCTGACAAAGACGGTGGCTCCCGTTTTTTCGAGGAGTTTGGCAAGACCGCCGATGTGGTCGCGGTGGGTGTGCGTGAGAAAGACCTGTCGGATTCGGGCGGCGCTGGCGAGCATTCCCGCGCCATCCATGCCGGTGTCGAACGCCGCCGCCTCGCCTGTCGAGGGGTCGGTGACCAGATAGCTGTTCACCGTCATGTCCTTGTAGGGGGACAAAAAACATTGGAGGCCTGCGATGGCCGGGACGGGCAGGGGATGCCAGGAGCGCCGGGCGCTGGCGAGGAGGGCATCAGGCCGCAGGCGCAGGGTGGTCGCGAGTTTGCGGATGTCGGGCTCGAGAGCGGGGAGGGGCCCGCCGGGCAGGCCGAGGCCTCGTTGGGCTTTGCGAACTATATCCGCGTAGCTGTCTTCCAGCGGAATGGTCATTCGCCCTCCGGCGTTCCGTAGAATTTCTCGCCCAGGCGAATTTTTTCCCGTCCGTTCGCCGTGCGCCACTTGTTCGAGTCGCGGAGGGAGTAGATGCAGCCGCAGTATTCCTGCTGGTAGAACTGCTCGCGCTTGGAAATCTCGAGCATCCGCTGGGCGCCGCCGCCCTTGCGCCAGTTGAAGGTCCAGTAGGCGAGGTCGGGGTATTTCGCCGCCGCGCGCTCGCCGCAGCCGTTGATCTGCTCCATGTCCTTCCAGCGCGAAATCCCGAGGCAGCTCGTAATGACAGGAAATCCGTTCTCGTGGGCGTAGAGCGCTGTGCGCTCGAACCGCATGTCGAAACACATCGTGCAGCGCTTGCCTTTCTCCGGTTCCCACTCGAGGCCCTTGGCGCGGGCGAACCAGTTATCGGTATCGTAGTCGGCATCGATGAACGGAATCCCCTCCTTCTCGGCGAAGCGGATGTTTTCGGATTTGCGGAGTTCGTATTCCTCCCGCGGGTGGATGTTCGGGTTGTAGAAATAGATCGTGTAATCGATCCCCGAGGCCGCCATCGCCTCCATCACCTCGCCCGAGCAAGGCGCGCAGCAGGAGTGGAGGAGCACTTTCTTGTGCCCCCCGGGCGGCGTGAGGATCGGGCGGTCGGACATGCGGGGGAGTGTCGCTCCGAAGCAGGGGGACTGCAATCCGGTTTAGGGGTTTCACCTGATGGAAAATTTTCTGGCAGGCGGGGAGGATGACTGGTGGCCGAGGTTCCTGCTTCGTGCCCAAATGAAATCAAATTCACTAAATATCAAAACTATGAAACACATCAAAAGCATCCTCCTCGCAGGCGCGGCGCTCGCATTTTTCCTGCCCGGCGTCCAAGCGCAGTCCTCGCTCAAAACCGGCGTTCCGCTGGAGCGCGTCACGAAGAAAGAACAAGTCGATCAGCTTGGGGCAGGCTCCCAGCTTGTGCTGGTCTGCAAAGGCTCGGACACGGTTACCCTCATCGATATCAAGGACAAGGAGCATGCCATGGAATTATGTAGGCAGGGACGCATGCTCGAGTGCCGCGACTGTCACAAGAAATTCAAGGTTGTCTGGACCAACCCCCCTGGCAAAGGCAGTGGGCCGAAGGCGGTCATGGAAATCGTGAACGCGAAAGGCGAGCCCTGCATGTTCCTTGCAAGGATCAAATAGGCTGCCCCGCCGAACAGCGACTGCGGTCCTCGCTCTTGCGGGGATCGCGTCGTGGCGGGTTCAGCCTTACTTCGCCTTGCCTTGGTTGGCGACGGCGTTCATGGCAGCGGCGATGGCTTCCTGGTCACCGAGGTAGTAGCTCTTGATCGGCTTGAGGTCGGCGTCGAGTTCGTAAACAAGCGGGATGCCGGTGGGGATGTTGAGCTTGAGCACCTGCTCTTCGGTGAGGTTGTCGAGATACTTCACGAGGGCGCGGAGGCTGTTACCGTGGGCGGCGATGATGACGCGTTGGCCGGACTTCACGGTCGGCGCGATTTTTTCGTGCCAGAGCGGGAGAAAGCGGTCGACGGTGTCCTTGAGGCACTCGGTGAGGGGGAGTTTTTCCTCGGGGATGCCCGCGTAACGGGGATCGTGGCCGGGCCAGCGCTCGTCGGATTTTTCCAAAGCCGGTGGCGGGATGTCATAGCTGCGGCGCCAGACGAGGACTTGGTCGTCGCCGAATTTTGCGGCGGTCTCAGCCTTGTTGAGGCCCTGGAGCGCGCCGTAGTGGCGTTCGTTCAGGCGCCAGTCTTTTTCCATCGGAATCCAGAGTTGGTCGAGTTCGGTGAGGACGCCCCAGAGGGTGTTGAGGGCGCGCTTGAGGACGGAGACATAGGCGATGTCGAACGCGAAACCTTCCTTCTTGAGAAGTTGGCCGGCGGCCTTGGCCTCCTCGCGGCCCTTGTCGCTGAGGTCGACATCGTGCCAACCGGTGAAGCGGTTTTCTTTATTCCAGGTGCTTTCGCCGTGGCGGATGAGAACGAGTTTGTGCATGGGTGTTGTGTGATGGAGCAGGAAGCCTAGTGGGAATTTGCGTGGCATGACAAGAGGCGGGAGATTCGGTGCTTTCAAGAACCTCCCGCCCCGCGTTCAATCCAGCGCATGGTTTTTTCCAGTCGATGGACGCGGTGGATGGAAATGTTGCGCGGTGTGTCCGAGGCGCGGGCGCTGAGGTTGGCGCTCTTTGTCTGGGTCGTTTATGCCGTGATCATCGCTGGCATCGTGGCGGCTCAACCTGAGCGGCGCACGGTTACTCCCGAGTATCGCGAGGCTTCGGAAAAGTGGTGGAGCGGGCGCGACATCTACAAGGTCCGGATGCACGGCTACCTGTATTTGCCCCATGCGGCGATCCTCTACACGCCAATCGCCGCGCTTCCGATGCGGGTTGGCGAGCCCTTGTGGCGCTTGGTGAATCTTGGGTTGCTGGCATTTTCGATTTGGCGGTTGGCGCGGACTTTTGGAGGCGCTCGGTCGGGGACCTGGTTTTTAATCGCCACGCTAGCTGCGCTGCCGGCGAGTTTTTCCTCGGCCAGAAACGGGCAGATGAACATGACAATGGCGGCGCTGCTGGCGCTGGCGGCGGTGGATTTGGGGATTCGTGCCTGGAACCGCGCCTCGCTCTCACTCCTGCTCTCGCTCGCCCTCAAGCCGCTCGGCGTGGTGCCGTGTCTTTTGGCCGGGGGATGTTATATCCGACCGATGGTGTGGAGGCTGGCGCTTGGAGTGGCGGTGCTGGGTGCGGCGAGTTTTCTGCATTGGAAAAGCGGTTTCGTGGCCAACCAATACGTGTTGTTCGTGAAAACCATGCAAATCGCGGGGAAGCCGAATCAGCCGTTGTTTTGCGATGTTCAGGGAATGTTGCTGTTTTTCGGAGCGCCGTTGCCCGATCCCCTGATGACCGCTGTTCGCGCTCTGGCGGCGGTTGGCACGCTGGGGGTGGCTTGGATCGCGCTTCGCCGCTACGATGCCGCGCGCGGGGCGTTCGTCTGCATGCTGCTGGCGGCTTGGTATCTGCTGATCTTCAATCCGCGCACGGAGACCAACTCCTATGTCCTCCTCGCGCCGTTTGCCGCACTCTTGGTTGCATCCGCCGCGCTCGATGGAAAATTTCCCCGGCGTTTTCTCGCGCTGGCGGTCTTCGCGTTGATCCTCTCCTGCGAAAACTGGGGCCCGCTCCACAAGCTCACGAACCTTTGGCTCAAAGCGGCGGCGGGTCTTGTCTTCGGCGGGTTTTTGATCCGCGATGTTTTGACAGGGCGGAATCCGCTGGGCCTGCAGTCGCCCTCAAGCCAAAGCGGACTCTGATTCAGCGGGCGCCGGGTCGTTTTTTCAAAAGCTCCGTGGCTTGGGTGGCCATGATTCGGAGGAGCGAGCGGAGGGCGGCGGGGAGCGATTCGCGGCGCGTGCGGCCAGGTTCGCGGATGCCGAAAAACAGGAGCAATCCCAGCAGGGTGGCCGCGCTTTTAAGAAAAAATCCGAAGTGGTAGACGGCGAGGCCGTATCCGCGCCGAACGAGGAATTCCTGAAGGAGCCCGCCGGCGAGGATCGGGGCGATTCCCATCGCGGCGGAGGTGATGCCGAGGTGGATGCTGATCGCGGCGGTGCTGCTTTTTTTTGGAACGATGTTGAGCAGGAGATTGAAGGTGCTCAGGAAGAAGGCGACCGAGAAGAACCCGCCCCAGAGGAACATCAGGTAGAGGAGCCAGGAGTTTCCGGGATGAAGAAAGGCCCACAGGACATTCGAGGTTTCCCAAACCAACATTCCGAAAACGAGCACGGGGATGTTGCCGGCGCGGTCGGCCACGCGGCCCCAAAAGGTCCAGCCTGCCACGGCACTGGCGGTCGCGAGTGCGGTGAACAGCGCCATGTCATCGGGCCCCAACCCCAATTCCTCGAAGCAAAACACCGGGCCGAAGGGACTGCTGAATCCCATCCAAAAATTCGTCCATGCCGAGAAGAGGATGAAAAGCGGGAAGCCCGGTGCGTGGAGGCATTCGCGGAGGGATGCGAAGAGGCCCGGCGACTCGATCACTGTAGAGGGACGCGGCGAATGAATCGTCTGGAGGGTGAGCAGGCCGAAGAAGCGGCTTGTGGCGGCGAAGCCGAGAACACAAA
>CAWUMN010000073.1:0-7285 GCA_963923595.1 uncultured bacterium | reverse complement strand
GGAGATGTGTATAAGAGACAGGGTCAAAAACTCCCACACCGCAACCGCATCAACCCTCCGAGCTTTCCCTTGCCCGATTCGCAGCCATGAATCAAAAAAAACTTTGCTGGGGCGACTCCTCGAGCGGGCAGCGGATCGAGCCGCACATCAACAGAGTGATGTGACTACAATATAACCACTTCGGGCCTTCTCGCGAGGTTTTGGTCGCCTAAAAGAGCAGCGTCGCGGGGGACTCGAGGCTTTTGCGGATTTCGGCGAGGAATTGGGCGCCGAGAGCGCCGTCTACGACGCGGTGGTCGCCGCTCAGGGCAATCGACATCCTTTGACCGGGGATGATTTGGTCGTTGGGACCGACGACGGGCTTTTTGACGATGGCTCCGACAGCGAGGATGGCGGCTTGGGGCGGGTTGACGATAGCATAGAAGCTATCGACTCCGTAGGCGCCGAGATTCGAGACGGTGATCGTGCCGCCGGCGTATTCCTCGGGCTTGATTTTTTTGCCGCGGGCGCGGACGGCGAGGTCTTTCACGGCGGCGCTGATGTCGCGGAGCGAAAGTTTGTCGGCCTTGCGCAAGACCGGAGTGATGAGGCCGTCATCCACGGCAATGGCAACCGAGAGATTCACATCGGCGTATTCAACGACCGAGTCCCCGGCGAAGGCGGCGTTGACTTTCGGGTGTTGGGCGGCGGCCCGGGCGGTGGCGAGAAGAACGAAGTCGTTGACGGTGATCTTCGGTGAACCGGCTGCCTCGGCGGCGGCGTTGATTTCCTTGCGGAGCTTGGAAAGCGGGGCGGCGTCCACTTCCATCGTCAAATAGAAATGGGGGATCTGCGTTTTGCTGGCGAGCAGGCGCTCGGCGATCGTGCGGCGCATCCCAGTCAGAGAAATTCGTTTGTCGGCATCCGAGCAAGGCACATCGATTTTTACGGCGGCGGGAGCGGCGGATTGACCAGCGCGAGATGAGGTCGGAGCGGAGTCGAGATCGGCGACGACGATGCGTCCACCGGGGCCGGAGCCTTGCAGGCGGGAGAGATCGATGCCGCGCTCGAGGGCGATTTTGCGGGCGAGCGGCGAGGCTTTCACGCGGGCGCCATTCGCCGTGGGACGGGGAGCAGGGCGCGGGGTGGAGGGTGCTCCGGAAGAAATGGATTTTGCCGCAGGTGCGGGCGCAGAGGGAGCAGCCGGAGCCTTGGTGGCAGGAGCGGAGGCAGGTTTTTTGGCGGATTCGGTCGAGCCGCCATCGAGAGTGGCGATGGGATCACCGACTTTCACGACACCGCCCTCGGGGATGAGAATGTCGGTGAGCGTGCCTTCATCGAAGGCTTCCATTTCCATCGTGGCCTTGTCGGTTTCGACTTCGGCGATGACATCACCGATGGAAATTTTTTCGCCGGGTTTTTTGTGCCATTTGACGAGTGTGCCCTCGAGCATGGTGTCGCTCAGCTTGGGCATGGTGATCTGTGTCATGGGAAATCGGGTGTGATTAGAGGATTTGCAGGGTCTTGGCGATGATGCGCTGGGGAGTGGGCAACTGGATCGGCTCCAGCGCGGGAGAGTAAATGGCCGGGGCGTCGAGCGAGCAGACGCGTTGAACGGGGGCGTCGAGCTCGTCGAAGCACTGCTCCATGATGAGCGAGGAGATTTGCGCGGAGACGCCGCAGAAGGGCTTGTTCTCGTCCACCAGAACGGCGCGGTGGGTTTTGCAAACCGTGTTGATGATCGCCTCCTCGTCGAGCGGACGAATGGAGCGGAGGTCGAGGACCTCGGCGTTGATGCCGTGCTCGGCGGCGAGGATTTCGGCGGCCTTGAGCGCGGTGATGACGGCGCGGCCGTGGGCGATGAGGGAAACATCGGTGCCCTCACGCTTGATGTCCGCAACACCGAGCGGAATGGTGTATTCCTCCTCGGGAACCTCCCAGCTTTCGCCGTAGAGAAGGGTGTTTTCCATGACGCAGACGGGGTCGTTGTCGCGGATGGCGGTTTTCATGAGGCCCTTGGCATCGTAGGCGGTAGCGGGGCAGACGACCTTGAGGCCGGGGGTGTTCGCGATGAAGTTCTCGGGCGTGTGCGAGTGGGTGGCACCGACATTGGTGCCGCCGTTTGCCGGGCCGCGGATGACGATCGGGCAGTTGATGAGGCCGCCGCTCATGTAGCGGACCTGGCCGGCATTGTTGATGATCTGGTCCCAGGCGACATAGGCGAAGCTCCAGAACATAAGCTCCATGACGGGGCGGATGCCGAGCATCGAGGCGCCGATGCCCATGCCGATGAAGCCAGCCTCGCTGATCGGGGTATCGACGACGCGCTTGTCGCCGAAGCGTTCCCATAGGCCTTCGGTGACTTTGTAGGCTCCATTGTAGCGGGCGACTTCCTCGCCCATGAGGACGACATTTTCGTCGCGGAGGATTTCCTCGGCGAGGGCGTCATTCAGGGCTTTGCGGTAGGTGATGAGTGGCATGGGTGTGCTCGTTGTTTTTAAAAAATGGGCGTCGCGACCGGTGGGATCGCTTGAAGCCGTCCGGTAGTCCTAGTCGCCGAAGAAGTGGCGACCGGTGTTGCCGGCTTCGGTTTTATTGTCCACTTCCCAGTAGACATCCTCGAAGATCGACTCGGGTGCGGGGTTTTCGCTGGCGAGGGCGAATTCGGCGGCGGCGTTGGCCTCCTGCTTGATCTCCTCGTCCATCGCATCCACCTCGGCCTCGGTGGTGACGCCTTCCTCGAGGAGGCGTTTTTTCCAGAGGCGGATCGGGTCGTGGTAGGTCTTGTAGCGCTCGATCTCGTCGGCGGAGCGATATTTCTTGGCGTTCGCGTCGGCGACCGAGTGGCCGTAGTAGCGGTAAGTATCGACTTCGAGAACGGTCGGGAGCGATTGCTCATGGGCACGGCGCATAGCGTTCGCGGTCTTCGCGCGGACTTCGTAGAGATCCTCGCCATTGGCGATGTCCCAAACGATGCCGTAGCCATCGGCACGCTCGGCGAGGCAATTTCTCATCGCCGAGGAGCGCTCCAGCGTGGTGCCCATCGAGTATTTGTTGTTCTCGATGATGTAGACGACGGGAAGTTTCCAGAGGGCGGCGAGGTTCAGAGATTCGTGGTAGGCGCCCTGGTTCACCGCGCCGTCTCCCATGAAGCAGAGCGCGCAGCCTTTGAGGCCTTTGTATTTCAGCCCATAGGCGAGACCGAGACCGAGCGGTGTCTGGCCTCCGACGATGCCGTGGCCGCCCCAGTAGTTTTTATCCGGAGCGAAAAAGTGCATCGAACCGCCCTTGCCGCGTGAGCAACCCGTGGCCTTCCCGAGGAGTTCGGCCATGCATTCATTCATCGACATTCCCACCCCGAGCGCGTGGCCGTGGTCGCGGTAGGCGGTGATGACATGGTCGTTCTTGCCGAGCAGCGAAACCGTCCCGACCGCCACAGCCTCTTGGCCGATGTAGAGGTGGAGGAAGCCGCCCATGACACCTTGGTTGTAGTATTTCAACGAAACCTGCTCGAAGCGGCGGATGCGGAGCATCTCGCGGAGGAAACCGATTTTTTGTTCCGGAGTGAGGTTCGCGTTGGCCTCGGCTTTGGAAAAATCAACGGGGTCTACAGCTACTTCGTCTTCGGTGGCGGTGGGCATGGTTCGTGAAGTATTGGGCATCGTTTTTGGGATTCGTTGTCGGCTCGACCAACAAAAAACAGCGCAATTTCTTTCAGTCGGCGGGCCTTTGGCAATTCCGAAATGAGCTCGCGCGAAAATTTGTGCGATCGCGTGAATAAACAACGCCGAGCGCGTGGATTTTTGGTTGGGTTGAGGGGAGGATTCGGCTCCAGTAAGGGCCATGAAACGGGTGCTCTTCGTGCAGCATGGGAATGTCGACAAACCGGGGCTGCTGGCTGAGGTGCTGGAAAAATGCGGGATCGGCTTGGAGGTCTTCCACGCCTGGCGCGGCGGAAATTTTCCGGCGATGGGGAGTTTCGACGGTCTCGCACTCGGAGGCGGCGGGCAAAGCGCCTGGCAGGTCGAGGAGTTTCCCTATCTCGAAAAAGAAACCCTCCTCGTGCGGGAGGCGATCGCGATGAACCTGCCGGTCCTTGGCCTCTGCCTCGGCGCACAACTCATCGCCCGCGCCCTGGGAGCGGAGGTCCGGCGCGCCGCACAAAAGGAGATCGGATTTTTCCCGGTGCAACTCCACCCCGCAGGCCGGGTGGATTCGATCGTCGGCGCGCTGCCCTCCCGATTTCCGGCCACCCACTGGCACGGGGATGTGTTTGGAATTCCCGCCGGCGCAGTCTGCCTCGGCGCGTCCGCTTTGACACCTCACCAGATTCTGCGCTGTGGCCTGCGGACCTTGGGGTTTCAGTTCCACCTCGAAATGACGCCGCTCCTTTTCGAGGAATTGGTTTGGGACTCGGAGGATTTCTTCCGCGACGCCGGTCTCCAACCCGAATCATTGATCCAGGAGGCCCGCGAGGTTCTGCCGGGACTCGAACCGGCCGCGAGGGAGGTTTTCCGGCGATGGGCCGCGCTGATTTGAAAAAAATCCCGTCGGCAACCTTGACATCGAGGCATGGCATCTTAATCTCCGCACCCCGCCTGACAACGGCACACAACTCTTATGGCATTCACTGAAGTTATTCTCACCGCAAACATTCCCGCCCTCGGCGCCGAAGCCGACATCGTGAAAGTCCGCCGCGGCTACGCACGCAACTTTCTTCTCCCCCACGGGAAAGCCCTCGAAATCACCTCCGGCTCGCTCCGCCAAATCAACCACCTCAAAGCCAAGCGCGCCGAGCGCGAGGCCCGCGAGATGACCGCTGCCGAGGAACTCGCCTCGAAGATCAACAAACTTTCACCCGTCTTCACTCTCGATGCCGGCGAGACCGGCAAGGCCTTCGGTTCCGTCACCGCGAAGGACATCCACGACCGCATCGTCGAGGACCTCAAGCTCGAGGATCTGCCCAAGCACGCCGTCGTTCTCGAAAAAGCCATCAAGGAAAGCGGCGAGCACACTGTGGCCGTCAAACTCCACGCCGATGTGAGCGCCAAGCTCAAGCTCACCGTCAAAATCAACGCCCCGGTTACGACAGAGGCCGACGAAGCCTCCGAGGGCGCTCCCGCCCGCAAGTCCCGCCGCAAGACCAGCGCGGAATAGTTTTTGCTCTTCAAACCACCGGTTCGCTACCAGCGGGCCGGTGGTTTTCTTGTTTTCATCCCGATCCGCCCTCTAGATTCCCCCTAAAACAAACGCGCCAGACATGTCCTCCGCCAACGAATCCAACGGCTCCCCGAGCCAATCCGCCAACGGTTCCCAAGACGCCAAAGGCCGCAAAAAAAAGCCGGACTACCAGCAGCGCGGCGCCGCGTATCTGCCCGACGCCCACCGTCCCCTTCCCCAAAGTCTCGACGCCGAAAAAGGTCTCCTCGGCTCGATCCTCCACTCCGCCGGTGTGCTCGACGACTGCATCGCGCAAATGGAGCCCCGCCATTTCCACCTGCCCGCGCACCAGAAAATTTTCGAAATTCTGGTCGAAATGCGCAACTCCGGACGGCCGATCGATCTGATCTCGCTCACCCAAATCCTCGAAGATCGCCGCCTGCTCGACGAGGTTGGCGGCACCGGCGCCGTCACCGATCTTTTTACCTTCGTCCCCACGGCGGTGAACGCGGACTACTACCGCGAGATCATCCACGAAAAATTCCTCCTCCGCCAAATCATCGGCACCTGCACCGAGTATGTCGCCCGCGCCCACGAGGAACAGGGCGATATCAAAATCCTGCTCGACGAGGTCGAGGCCCGCGTGCTCGCCATCGGCGAGGAACGCCAGCGCACCTCCCTCCCCACGATGAAGGAAATGGTGAACGAGGCCATCGTCGGCATCGAAAAACTCATCACCACCCGTGGCAGCATCACCGGCCTTTCCACCGGATTCCACGAGCTCGACCGAATGACCAACGGCCTCCATGAAGGCGAAATGTTTGTCATCGCCGCCCGCCCCTCGATGGGAAAAACCGCGCTCGCCATGAACATCGCCGAGCATGTCGCGCTCGATGGCGACAAGCCCGTCGCCGTGTTCAGCCTGGAAATGAGCGCTCAGCAACTCGTCCAGCGCCTCCTCTGCTCCCGCGCCCGAGTGAACTCCGAGAATCTCCGCAACGGCTTCATCGGAAAAAACGACTTCAACAACCTCGGCTCCACCGCCGGCATTCTCGCGAAGGCGAAAATCTTCGTCGATGACACCCCCGGCCTCAGCATCCTCGAGCTCCGCGCCAAGGCCCGCCGCCTCCACAACCGCGAGAAAATCCAGCTCGTCGTCATCGATTACCTCCAGCTCCTGCGCTCGAACTCCCGCCGCGCCCAGGACAACCGCCAGATCGAAATCCAGGAAATTTCCTACGGCATCAAGGCCCTCGCCAAGGAACTCAAAATCCCCGTCATCGTCCTCGCGCAGCTGAACCGCAATCCCGAGCAGCGCACCGGAGCCAGCGCCGGCCGTCCCCGCCTCAGCGACCTTCGCGAATCCGGCACTATCGAGCAGGACGCCGATGTCGTCGGCCTCCTCATCCGCGACAAATACTATGCCGAGGACGAGGAGGCGAAAAAAGAAGCCGCCGGCAAAGCCACCCTCATTATCGCCAAACAGCGTAACGGCCCCACCGGCGATATCCCTCTCACGTTCCTCGCTGAATACACCCGCTTCGAAGACCGCGCGGACGACAGACGCGAACCGGAATAGCCTCCATCCCTCTGGGGCCTTTCACAGCGGGTGGGGGCAAAACCTCAGATTCCTTCCGGGCTCTGCTAGGAGGCGGGAAATTCCGTTTCCATGAACAACTGCTCGCGGATTTTGCTCAACTCCTCCTGCTCGGCCATTTTGCGGGACAGATCGCGAATCCGTCGTCCCAGTGTGCTCGCGAGGCCTATCAAAAGAATGGATCCCGCCGCCGGGTATTTTTTAATGAAATCCTCCAAATCCGCGCGGGGGATCACCCAGTATTCGGACTGCTCCACCGCCACCACCGAGCAAACAGCGGCCGAAGGATCGAATATATCGACCTCCCCCACCCACTCCCCGGCGCCCACCGGACCCAGCAAAATATCGGAATCCGCATTCGACCGCCGGGCATGAAAAAGACCGCTGATGATGAAAAACAATTTCCCGTGAGGCTTCCCCTGCTCGATCAAAACCGACCCCGGCTTGGCAAAATGAAAAGTCCCGTGAAAGCCAAACATATCGCGGTCCTCATTCGAAAGGTTCGCAATCAGACCGACAGGAGGGAGTTTTAATTTATCAGACGACATG
>CAWUMN010000072.1:0-7308 GCA_963923595.1 uncultured bacterium | reverse complement strand
GGGATGAGGGTCGGTGCGACGCGGACCTCGATCGCGCCCGATTCATCGGCCTTGATCGAGGCGATGAGCTTGATGCGGTAGCCGAGTTCCTCGGCGAAACGGATGTCAGCGGCAGTGACTTTTTCGATGCCTTCGACGAGGACATCCTTCGGATCGATCCAAAAACCGTAGGCGAGCGAGGCAAGGATGATGGCCTTGTGCGCGGCATCCCAGCCATTGATGTCCAGCGCGGGATCGGCCTCGGCGTAACCGAGCTTTTGAGCTTCCGCGAGGACGGGTGCGAAATCCAAACCCTCGCCTGTCATGCGCGAGAGGATG
Source organism: uncultured bacterium (assembly GCA_963923595.1). Classification (GTDB taxonomy): domain Bacteria; phylum Verrucomicrobiota; class Verrucomicrobiia; order Chthoniobacterales; family Terrimicrobiaceae; genus UBA967. Next base: position 6,990 of record CAWUMN010000072.1, on the reverse strand, counting down.
TAGTTGCTCGTGCCGTTGAGAATTCCATGGATTGCCTCGAAGCGGTTTCCGACGAAAGCCTCGCGGACGGATTTGATGATCGGAATCCCCCCGGCGACGGCGGCCTCGTAAAGAACCGGCACGCGCTTCTCGCGGGCGAGTTCGAAAATCTCGCGTCCGTGCTCGGCGAGCAGGGCTTTGTTGCCAGTGACGACAATTTTCCCGGCGGCGATGGCTTTTTTGACGAATGCCAGCGGGACATCGATGCCACCCATCAACTCCACGACAACTTGAATCGTAGAATCGGCGAGAATTTCGTCGGGGTTGTTCGTAAAAAGAGCAGCCGGCGCCTGGACATCACGGGGCTTCGAGAGATCGCGCACGGCGATTTTTTTGACCTCAAAGGTCGTGCCGATACGTTGCTCGAGGAGAGCGCCGTTGCGTTGAAGGTTTTTGTAAACCCCCGCGCCCACCGTGCCGAAGCCTGCGAGTCCGATGCCGATTGGTTTGCTCATTGGAAAGGGCGAGGACTATCGGCGAGCGCCTGTTTTCCTGTAAAGACAGAACACCGCTTGATTCAGCGCAGGAACTTCAGCGACACGATGCCCCCAATGCCAATGAGGGTTCCCACAACGAGGCAAAGCTCCAAACGGGTTTCGATGAACCGGCGCACCTTGTCGCCGAAAATCCGGATCAGGCCGGCGATCAGGAAAAAACGAAATCCCCGACCAAGGATGGAAGCGACGACGAGTTGAACCGGAGAGTATTGAAAAACGCCCGAGGCGATCGTGAAGACCTTGTAGGGAATCGGGGTGACCGCCGCGATCAAGATGCCCCAAAAGCCGTAGACATTGTAAAGCTCCCTCGCCTGCGACATGAGCGCCTCGGCGTGGTAGAAACGCACGATCGGTTGGCCCAACACCTCCCAGAGCCCCCATCCGATATACCAACCAAAGAGACCGCCGAGGACCGATGCGACAGTGCACCACAGCGCGGCTTGGAACCAGCGTCCGGGGCGGGAAAAGCAAATCGCCATCAAGAGCACATCGGGCGGAATTGGAAAAAACGACGACTCGATGAACGAGATGAAAAACAAAAACGGGATCGCGTATTTGTGGTCCGCCCAGTGAAGGGTCCAGAAGTAAAGTTTGCGAAGCGGGTTGTTGGTAGCTCGCGCATGGGCCATCGCCTCGGAGGGGGAGGTCTCGAAGAATTCCTCCGGGGTTTTCATTCGGCGGACGATTCCCGAGAAACCTCGTCGGCGCTCTGTTCGGCTTCAGGTGTCTCGGCGACGGGCGGAACGGGATTGGTTGCGGCTTGGATGCGGCAGTCGCCGATGAAGACACCGCCTTTTTCCACCACCATCGAGGGAGCGGTGACCGTTCCCTCCAGCCAACCGCCTTTGAGGACGCGCACGATACCTCGCGATACCACCGCCCCCCGCAGCTTGCCTTCAATGGCAAATTGGTCGGCCTCGATCGGCTGCACGCTGTCGATTTGAGACTTGCGCTCGATGACGACCGATCCGGCACTGATGCGGCCCGGGCAGGGTTTTTGCATGGCCAGACGGGCCTCGCCTTCGCAGCGGAGGTGGCCATTGAAAACCCCCTCGATGCGGGCGGAACCGCACACGATCCAGTTGTTCCCGATGATTCCCTTCGGGCCGAGCTTCAAGTGCCCGCGCGTATCGACAGCACGGGAGATACTTTCGTTGATCGAAACATCGATCAACTCGATCGGCGCGTAGCAACCGGGGCAGATCGTGCTCTGGGCCTTCTGCGAAACCTCATGGGTGCGACCGCACTTGAGGCAATGAACCGGTTTGCCCTGTCCGGTTTTTTTTCCGGCATAGGTAGGCAAGGAGGTTTCACCACCGGATCGGACTTGGTCGGTGGCGGTAACTTCGTAGTGGGCGCCGCAGGAACGGCAGTTTGTCGAGACGAGGCTGGGCGACTCGAGCTGCACAAAACCGCACTCCGGGCACCGAAACGGTGTCTTCGGCGGTGTGGGAGGCATGGAGCCTTAGGCGGCGCTTTCGCTGGCGAAGGAGGAGGCGCGGGATCCGAGAGCACCGGTTTTGGCGGGCGTGACCTCGGAATGTCCGATGAAGGTGGCGCCTTCCTCGATGATGATGCGCATGGCCTTCAGGTCGCCGAGAAGCTCGGCGTTGGACTTGAGTTCGCAGCGCTCCTGAACGGTCACATTGCCATTAACGGTGCCGTGGATCGTGACGGACTTGGTGCGGACTTCGCCTTTGACGACCGCGTTTTTGCCGAGGGTGAGAACGCCTTCGGAGATGATCTCACCGTCGAGCTTGCCATCAAAAATCATTTCGCTGTCGAACTTCAGCGTGCCGGTGAGCTCGACATCGCTGGTGAGGATGTTTTTGGAAGTGGAGGGTTCCGAAACCAAGGAGGTGATATTGTTGAGGTTCATGTCGGACCGGACGCTACACACTTTCAATCGGAGGGGTCAACAGCCTCGCGGTTGAAAAAACAAACGCCGGATTTCGGGTCTTTGCGGTTGACCGGATTAGAGCGTGTTCCTATTTTTACGCATCTTTCACATGGCAAGCCCCGCCGCCGATCCCCTGCCCGCTTCCAACGCCTCGAACTCCCCCTCAGCTCTTGTGAAGGGGCATTACGCCAACGAATCCGATTGGGACCTGCTGCCGGTCGTCATCTGGAAAATCTCGCCCGAGGGGATTCTGCTCGCTGCAAACCGCCCATGCGGGGAACTTTTGGGCTACGAGCTCGGCGAATTCGTGAACCGTCCTGCGGATGACTTTCTCGTTGATTCGATCGATTTCAATTTCCTCAAAAACAACCTCGAAATCCTCGGTCGCGTGACAAACCAAGAGGCCTGCCTTCGTTGCAAAGATGGCTCGACCCGCCATGTCGTGATCGATGCCGGCGAAGATCGCAGACCGGGGTCGTCCGGGGCGATTTATTGCGCTATCCGCGACCACTCGCTCCGCAAGAAAACTGAGGGCCATGCGCGCGAACAGACCGAACTTCTGCTCCGGAACGAGGAGGCGATTATCATCCAAAACCTCGAGGGCTCGGTGATTTATTGGAGCATGGGTGCGGAGCGGCTCTATGGCCTGCCGCCATTCGAGGTCATCGGCCGCCCCCTGCCAAAGGAACTCGGGGAGGACCGGGAAATTCTGGAAAAAGCCCGACGCACCGTGCTGGAGCGCGGCGAGTGGAGCGGGGAATTTCAAAACACCACCAACACCGGCACCCCTTTCGTCGCCGATAGCCGTTGGGTGCTCCTGCGAGATCAAGGCGGCAATCCCCAATCGATCCTGATCATCAACGAGGACGCCGCCGAATCCCGTCTCCTCGAAGAAGAACGCCTGCGCGCGCAGCGTCAGGAATGCATCGGCAATCTCGCCGGCGGCATCGCGCACGACCTGAACAATATCCTGCAGCCGATCTCGATCGCCCTAGACATGTTCCGGGGGCGTTTTGCAGACAACGAAAGCCAGGAGGTCTTGGGAATGCTGGACTCGAATGTCCGCCGAGCCACCGAACTCGTCCGCCAAATCCTCACCTTTACCAGCGGCGTCCGCCCGGAGCGCCAAACAGTCGAGGTTCATTCTCTCTTCCGCGAGGTTGCGAACTTTGTCCGACAGGCATTCCCGAAGACCATCCAACTCCATGTTTCCGCCGAGGACAAACTCCCGCCGATCCTCGGAGACCAGACCCAGATGGAGCAGGTCGTCCTCAACCTCTGCGTCAACGCCCGCGACGCCATGCGGGACGGCGGCCACATCCGTCTGGAGGCTTTGGGAATCGAGGTGGATGAGGCATTCGCCGCCCGCCAACCCCTCGCCAAGCCAGGCCGCTATGTGCGCGTGACAGTGAGCGACACCGGCCCGGGCATTCCGCGCCAAATCCGGAAAAAAATCTTCGAGCCGTTTTTTACCACCAAGGGTCCCGAAAAGGGCACAGGCCTCGGCTTGGCGACGGTTCTCGGAATCATCCGGCGCCACGGGGGCTTCCTGACCCTCGAAACCGAGGAGGGCCGCGGCAGTTCCTTCCATGTCTTCCTACCCGCAGCCGCCACTCCCGCCAGCGAAGGTCGCAAGCCAACCGGCGACGACAACCAATCCCCGAAATCAACCAACGGCGGCGAGACGATCCTGCTGGTCGATGATGAATCCACCGTGCTGAAGGTCATGCAGCGCTCGCTCGAAAAATCAGGCTACCGTGTCCTTACTGCCAGCGATGGCGAGGAGGGCCTCTCACTCTTCAAACAACACGCGGGCGAAATTCATCTCGTCATTACCGATATGTCGATGCCCGGATTGGACGGCCCCGAAATGATCGCCGCCATCCATGAAATCTCACCCTCCATCCCCGTGCTCGGCACCAGCGGGCTGAACACCCAACCCGACAAGGAGACACTGCGCCAGTTGGGTCTCAGAAAAATCCTCGGCAAACCCTGCAACTCCCAAACCATCCTCCAAGCCATCCGACAAATCCTCGATGAGCAGCAAAATCACGCGACCTGACGAATATTACGGGAAAAATCTCCCCCCCCCCAAGGACATCCCGGACATCCGAAAACTCATCCTTCCTGTCCTCGCCGGCTTGCTTGTCGTGGAGTTGGTCATAGTCGCTTCGGCTTTTCGTTTTTGGCACCAACAGACCCTCATCATCGAGGACCAACGAACCCTCTTCCGTGCCAATGAAATCGTTTCCGAATTCCGACAGGATTCCCTGCAACTCGGCAGGCTCTTGAATTTGGCGAGCGCCTCGCCTACCGGCGAAAACATCAAATCCTACGAATCTCTCGTCCAAAAAAAATCCGCACCCGTTCTGGACGCCCCGCCCAGTCCAGACACGATTCTCAACACCCTCTCCGATGTCACTCCCGCAAACCTCAAGCTTCGAAACCCCTCGATATTCTTCGGGGAAAGCGAATGGCTTCGCTTCGACCGGATTGCCGACGATTTCCAAAAACTCCGCACGATCGATGAGAAGGCCCTCCCCTTGCTGAAGGGCGAATCGCCAAACGTCGAACAAACACCCGGTGTCGCCCGGCGTGCCGACATTGACGCCATCCGCACCATCCTCACCGAACAATCCTACGAGGCCCGCCGCATCCGCCTGAATGACGACTTCTCCTCGATGCAGGCCGCCTTGGATTTCCGAATGCTCACCCTGCTGAATGAACAAGCCATCAATGGACGGTCTTTTTTCAGCATCGCGCTGCTTGGATTCATCCTTTTGATTCCCGCGACGACCTTCACCGGCCTGTATCTCAATCGCCATGAAGCCCGTATCCACAGGTTCCACAAATCCCAAGTCCGCCGCTTGAGCGATGAACTTTCTTCGCTTCGTGGCGACTTGAACCTCATCAAACCCGCCACCAACCAAGCTCCACCCACCGACTATCTCGGCGGCTTGTAAAATCTCCGGCGCATGTCGTTCCTGAACCCGCTCTACGCAGGGATATCGCTGGTCCTGGAGGTGGCGGGAATTTGTTTCGCCATGCGGGCCATCCTGATTGCGCGCACCCCGCAATCCGCCATCGCCTGGGCCTGCGGGCTCGTCGTGCTTCCCCTCATCACAATCCCCCTCTTTCTGATTTTCGGGGAATCCCGCTTCGCTGGATACACACTCGCGGGAAGCGGGACTTCGCAGAAACTTGACGAGGCCTTCCGTGCGATCATCCGACAATTGGACGGCTATCAATCCACCTTCACCGGAAACTTCCGCGAAGCTTCCAGAATGGCGAACAACCTCTCGCGCATCCCCGCCACGGGGGGTGCCAAAGTTGATCTCCTCATCGACGGCGAGGCGACCTTCCAATCCATCTTTGCCGCGATCGATGCCGCCAAGGAATCTGTCTGGGTGCAGTTTTTCATCATTCACGATGACCACCTCGGCCGCGCGCTGGCGGAGCGACTCATAGCCGCCGCCCGGCGCGGGGTGGAATGCCGGGTGCTCTTCGACCAAGTCGGATCCAAAACCCTGCCGAAATCCTGGAGCGACCAACTCCGCGCCGAGGGCATCCATGTCGAGCGCTTCGTCACGAACCGCCAATTCGGCCGCCGCTTCCAAATCAATTTCCGAAACCACCGGAAACTCGTGATCGTCGATGCGCTCGTGGCGTTTCTTGGCGGCCTAAATGTCGGCGATGAATACATGGGGCGCAGCAAGCGCTTCGGCCCTTGGCGCGACACCCACATCCGCCTCGAAGGCCCCTGTGTCGCGGGATTCCAACTCTCGTTCCTCGAGGATTGGAACTATATCACCGGCGAAGTCCCTCCCTTCCGCCTTCCCAAACCCCTTGTCGCCCATGAACCAGCCCCCTTGGTTTTCCCAATCGCATCCGGCCCCGCCGAAAGCTGGAGCATCTGCCCGGCAGTCATTCTTTCCGTCATCAACTCCGCCACGCGCCGTCTCTGGATCGCCACCCCGTATTTCGTCCCGGGCAGCCCACTCTTTTTCGCCATTTGCCACGCAGCCATCCGTGGGGTCGATGTCCGGATCATCCTTCCCCAAATGGCCGACCACCTCCTCCCTTGGCTCTCCTCCTTCACCTACTACCCGAAACTCCGCGACGCCGGCGTGAAGCTCTGGCGCTACAAGCGCGGCTTCATGCACCAGAAGGTCGTCCTCGCCGATGACGACCTCTCCATCGTCGGGTCGATCAATGTCGATTACCGCTCGTTCATGCTGAACTTCGAGTTGTCCGCCGCGATTCAGGATAAAAATTTCGCCGACCGGCTGGAGACAATGTTCCTCGCCGACTTCGACCACAGCGCTCCGGAGGGCCTAGGAAAATTCGAAGACGCCTCGCTCTTCTTCCGCCTCAAATGCCGCGCCGCCGCGCTCATGAGTCCCGAGCAGTAGAAAAAACTGGATTTCAGTATTGCAACACACCCGCGAGCCACTAAATTTTCTCGGCTCCGACGGGTTGGTAGCTCAATGGTAGAGCAGCGCCCTTTTAAGGCGTTGGTTCTGGGTTCGAGTCCCAGCCAACCCAAGCCCCTCC
>CAWUMN010000071.1:0-7336 GCA_963923595.1 uncultured bacterium | reverse complement strand
TAGAAGCCGACAGCGAGGAATCCGTCATCGAGGCGGTCGACGAATTGGGGCGCGTTCGGCATAGCTTCGCCTACGAGACCGATGGCGCGGTGGTGAAGCTCGACAGCATGGCTCTGCGTCGGGAATTCGGTTCCACGGCAAAAGCTCCCCGCTGGGCGATCGCTTACAAATACGAACCCGAGCGAGCGGAAACGAGGCTCCTCGATATCACGGTGCAGGTCGGTCGGACGGGAACGCTCACGCCGGTTGCCGAATTGGAGCCGGTTTTTGTTTCAGGCAGCACGGTTTCCCGCGCCACGTTGCACAACGAGGAGGAAATACAGCGCAAGGACATCCGGATTGGCGACACGGTTCTGGTGGAAAAAGCCGGAGAGGTGATTCCAGCGATCGTGGAGGTCAAAAAAGACCTGCGCGATGGGAGTGAACGGGTCTTTCAGATGCCTGCGAACTGCCCCGCCTGCCATGGCGCGGTTCACAAGGAAGGCGTCGCTTGGAAATGTTCGAATCCATCTTGCGGCGCGCAAATCCGTCGCCGGATCGAGTATTTCGCCTCGAAGCAGGCGATGGACATCGAGGGTCTCGGCGAGGCTTTGGTGAATCAACTCGTGGACGCCGGGCTTTTAAAAAATCTCGCCGACATCTATTCGCTCGAGAAAGACCGGTTGATGAGCCTCGAACGCATGGGTGAGAAAAGCGCCGCGAATCTCCTCGCGGCGATCGAGGAAAGCCGGAGCCGCCCGCTTTGGCGTTTGCTCAACGGCCTTGGAATCCCGCATGTGGGTGTGACCTCCGCACGAGACCTCGCCGCCCATTTTGGAACGCTCGACGCCCTGCGCTCCGCAACGGTCGAAACGCTTCTGGGAATTCACAGCATTGGCGATGTCATGGCCGAGGCGATCCACGGGTGGTTTTTAAATTCCTCGAATCTCAAGTTGATCGAATCCCTCCGCGCCGCCGGGCTTAATTTCGGCGAGTCGGATGTTCAAACGACACCTTCCGACCATCGCCTCGCTGGCACGATTTGGGTTCTCACCGGCACTCTTTCGATTTCGCGCGAGGAGGCCAGTGAAATGATTCGACGGCTGGGCGGCAAAGTCACCGGAAGCGTCAGTAAAAAGACAACCCATCTGCTCGCGGGAGAGGAGGCGGGCAGCAAGCTGGAGAAAGCCCGCGAGTTTGGGATCCCGGTTTTGAGCGAAGCGGAATTCCGCGCGCTATGCGGTTAGTCCTCTTCGACGAGTGTGGAGAGGACTTTGAGGCCCTTCTTCACATCGCACACGCGGAGGATGAGTAGACCGCGGCGGGCGGCGGGCATCGAGGCGAGGTAGGCATACTCGATGTTGATTTTTACGGAGGCGAGAGCCTTGGCGATGCGAGAGAGGCTGCCGGGCCGATTGTCGTTTTCCACCATCAAGACTTCGCTTTCGACAACAAGTGTGCCGTGGGATTCGAGCAAGGCGATAGCGCGGCGCGTGTCGCTCACGACCATCCTGACGACGGCATGGTCCACTGTGTCGGAGACGGTGAGGCCGTAGATGTTGATCTTGTCATCGGCCAGTGCGTCGCAGACTTCGACGAGGGTTCCGGGTCGGTTGGCGATGAAGATGGCGAGTTGCTCGACGATGCGGACGGCTTTCATGGGGTGGAGTGTGGTGCCGGGGCCTTGTTGGCGTCGATGCAAAAAGGCCGGGCTTGCCAGCACAATGGTCCGGCCCGATGGATGGGGCATGGGAAAACACAAAAAGCGCCGCGCCTCGATCTCCCCGCATCCGAAGGCGGCGGGTTCCAAGCCGAATTGGAAAAAGCCCCGCAAGGCGCGCCGTTCCTCTGAAAAACCGGAGTCGCGGCCCAAAATATCCCACTCCCGTCGTGACAAAACCGAACCCTCCCAAAAGCTCAAATCCTCGGTCCTGCGGGTGATCGCGAGACGGCCGCTGGATGCGAACGGCATCGCGGTGGAGCTTGATTTGCCGCCGGCTTGGAAAGGGCGCCTGCTCGGGCTCTTGAAGGATTTGGAACTCTCCGGCGAAATCGCCCGCATCCGCAAGGACCGCTACATCATTCCCAAGGAGGCCGATCTTTTCACGGGAGTGATCCAGTTCCACATGAACGGAGCCGCGCATGTCCTGAATGAAAAGGCCGGCGGCGCGGATTTGTTCATCCGGCCCGAAAACACGATCACGGCAATGCACGGAGACCGGGTGGTGGCGCGTGTGATTCCCTCACAGGAGACGCGTTGGACCCGCGACGAACCCGCCAAGCGCGAGGGGCGCGTGATCCGAATCCTCTCCCGGTCAAATGACACGATCGTCGGCACGCTACAAAAGTCGGCGAAGTTTTTCTATGTCGTGGCCGACGATCCGAGATTCACCAGCAACCTCTATGTCCTGCCTCCGAAACCGACGTTGGACGCCAAGGTCGGCGACAAGGTTGTGGCAAAAATCGACTCCTGGGAGAACCAGCATGTGAATCCCGAGGGGCATCTCATCGAGGTGCTCGGTCCGGCCGACAAGCCTGGTGTGGATATGCTCTCGATCATTCGCAAGCACCGGCTTCCGACCGAATTTCCCGATGATGTGAAGCGGGAGGCCGAGCGCGTGGCGCCGGAGGTCGATCCCCACGAAGCGGCGCGACGTGAGGATTTGAGGGAGTATTTCATCTTCACGATCGATCCCGATGACGCGAAGGACTTCGATGACGCGATCAATGTGGAGACAACGCCCGCTGGTTGGCGGGTGGGTATTCACATCGCGGATGTATCGCACTATGTGAAGCCGAAGTCCGCCCTCGACCGCGAGGCGATCTCGCGGGGCAACAGCGTCTATCTCGCCGACCGCGTGATCCCGATGCTGCCCGAGGCGTTGAGCAATGGCATTTGCAGCCTCAAGCCCCAAGTCGAGCGTCTCGCTTTTTCGGTTTTCGCCGAAATCTCGAAGGCCGGGAAAATTCTGTCCGCGCGATTCGCCAAGACCGTCATCCGCAGCGCGGAGAGGCTCACCTACAAGGAGGCATTCGCGCTTTTGGAAGGGCCTCGCGGGGGAAGCGAACTGGCCCGGAAACTCCACACGGCCTGGGATCTCGCCTCGCTCCTGCGCCGCAAACGCTTCGCCGCCGGCTCGCTCGATCTCGAATTCCCCGAGGTGAAGGTGCGCCTCGACGAGCTCGGCAAGCCGATCCGTCTCGAGCGCGTGGAGAACGACATTTCCCACCAACTCATCGAGGAGTTCATGCTTCTCGCGAACGAACTTGTGGCCCGGGAACTCAAGCACCAAAAACAGCCGACCGTCTATCGCATCCACGAAAACCCGGATCCCGAAAAACTCCTCGAGTTCCGCGAATTCGCCGCCTCGCAGGGTATTCATGTCGGCGACCTCACTCGGCGCGAGGAAATCCAAAAACTCCTCCTCGCCGTTAAGGACAAACCCTTCGGCTCCGCCGTGAAAATCGCCCTTCTTAAAAGCCTCAAACGCGCGCGGTATTTTCCCGAGCCACTCGGCCACTACGGCCTTTCGAAGAGTGACTATACGCACTTCACCAGTCCCATCCGGCGCTACAGCGACCTCATCGTCCATCGCGCGCTCGAGCGTCGCCTGGGCCTCTCGAAATCCGGCCCCGACTCGGCCTCGCTCGGCTCCATCGCGGAGCACATTTCGACCACTGAGCGCACCGCGGCCGATGCCGAAAAGGAATCCGTGCGGCTCAAGAAGCTCGAGTTTTTCCAAATCCAGGCCGCCTCCGTGAAGCGCCAGTCGTTCCGTGCGGTGATCATGGACGCGCGTAATTTCGGACTGTTCGTCGAACTTCCCGAGTTTTTGCTGACGGGGCTCGTCCACATTTCCGCGCTGACGGGGGATTTTTTCATCCACGACGCCCCGCGCTGCCGCATCGTCGGACGGCGCACGAAAAAGGTCTACCAGGTCGGGGACATCATTGAAGTGTCGGTCGATCGCGTGGACATGCTCAAGCAGCAGGTGGACTTTAAACCCGCGAACGCCTGATTCCTAAACTGCGCCCTTGCAATCTGTCCAAAGCTCTACAAATCATCTGCCCAACGCTATGCCCTCCGACCAATCCCCCGTTTGGCTATTGAAGAAACACGGCGCCGGAAATGTCCACGGCCCGGTTCCTTTTGAAAAACTCCTCGAATGGGCTGACTCGGCGCAGATCAACCCGCAGGACTCGATTTCGAATGACGGCAAGACATGGAAGAAGGCGCCGATGATTGAGGGGCTCAATATGGATTGGCTGATCGAGGTGCCCGGCAACCCGCTTTACGGGCCCACCAGCCCGGGATCGGTTCTGGAGTTTCTTAATATGGGCGAGATCACGCCGGCCACGCCGATCGTGAATTGCTGCACCGGCGAGACGATGACAGTCGCCGAGGCACCATTTTTTCAGGAGGTGGATTTGTCGGTCTGGATCCGGCGGGTCACCCGGCTCGAGGACGAACTTCGCGCCGCCTCGGAAAATATCGAAAATCTCGAGGCCCGCATCGCGCAGCTCGAAGGCGCAACCGCCTGACCGGGGTCCATTGCCACTTGCGCGTCGGCCCCGCTTGGCTGTTAATGGCCCGCCATGATCGATAAAAATTACGCCCATCCTGAGGCGCTGGTCACGACACAGTGGGTCTCCGAGCATTTGTCGGACCCCGGCGTGCGGCTTGTGGAAAGCAACGAGGACTATCTTCTCTACGACACCGGCCACATCCAAGGCGCGGTGCACATTGACTGGCGCGCCGATCTGCAGGACCAAACGATCCGCGACTATGTCTCGCCGAAACTTTTCGCCGAACTCTGCGAACGGCATGGCATCTCGAACGACACGACGGTGGTTTTTTATGGCGACAAGTCGAACTGGTGGGCGTGCTACGCGCTCTGGACTTTCCGGCTTTTCGGTCACGAGAAGGTGAAAATCATGGACGGCGGACGCGACAAGTGGGTTTCTGAAAACCGCCACCTTACCCGGGCCGTTCCCCATTTTGTGAAGGGCCACTACGCGCCGGCATCAGAGCGCCGTGACGCCGAAATCCGCGCCTTCTTCGACCAAACCCTCGCGCACAGTCGCGCGGGCCAGGCCTTGATCGATGTTCGCTCACCGGGTGAATTCCGCGGGGAGATCACCCACATGCCCGAGTATCCGCAAGAGGGTGTGCTGCGTGGAGGCCATGTGCCGGGCGCGGCAAGCGTTCCCTGGAAAATGGCGGTCAACGAGGATGGAACTTTCAAATCCGCTTCGGAACTTCATGAAATTTACGAGCAGGAGGCGGGACTCATGCGCGGGCAGAGCGTTATCGCCTATTGCCGCATCGGTGAGCGCTCGAGCCACACCTGGTTCGTCCTCACCTATCTGCTCGGCTACGAAAATGTGCGCAACTACGACGGCTCCTGGACTGAGTGGGGAAACCGCGTGGGTGCCCCGATCGAGCGTGGTTGATCGATGAATTATCCCCAAAAGCTCGACCAAATCGTTTCGCTGTTCGAACACCTTCCGCCCGCCGAAAAGCGCGAGGCTTTGATCTCCTATGCGAGCGCGGCCGGAAAAAACGCGCCCCGTGACGGTGAGGCATTCGATCTCGAGGATATCCGCAAGGACGAGGAATGCACCGACACTGTCGGGGTTTTTCTGAAAATTTCCTCCGAACGCGCCTGCGAGTTCCGCATAACGCTCGGCCCACAGGTGCAGACGCTCACAAAGGCGATGACTTCGATCCTCTGCAAGGGCCTCGCTGGATGCACGCCGGAGGAGGTTTTGGGAGTGCCCGCCGACTTCGTGCCGAAAATCGTCGGCGCCGACCTCGTGCGCCTGCGCAGCCAGACCGTTTACTACATCCTCACGCGCATGAAGGGTGTTGCCAAAGTCTGGCTCAACCGCGAGCGCGCCGCCGCCACTTCCTGACCGTTCGGTTGCTCGGAAAGGTTTGAAAAAAACCTCCGCGCCGAAGAACCTCGCCGCCTATGAGCAAGGCAATCCTATTGGTCAATTTGGGCTCCCCGGATTCCCCGGAGGTTCCGGATGTCCGCCGCTACCTCAACGAATTCCTCATGGATGGCCGCGTGATCGATGTGCCGTGGATCCTACGACGATTGATCGTGGGGATCATCCTGATCAACCGCCCGAAGGAATCCGGTCACGCCTACTCGACGATATGGACGAAGGAGGGCTCGCCGCTCATCGTCTCGAGCCGTCACTCCCGCGAACTTCTCCAAAAGCGTGTCGATGTTCCTGTCGAACTCGCCATGCGCTACCAAAACCCCTCGATCGAATCGGCGATCAAAAACCTGAAAGCCAAGGGCGCGACCGAGGTTTTGCTCATTCCACTTTTCCCGCATTACGCGATGTCGAGCTACGAAACCGCCGTTGTGCGGGTGCAGGAACTCGCTGCCAAGCTCGCTCCGGACATGAAGATCGTGGTTCAACCGCCCTACTACCAGCGTCCCGACTACATCGCCGCTTTGGTGTCCAGCATGCAGGAGCATCTTGCAGGCGGCTTCGACCATTTGCTGTTCAGCTTCCACGGCATTCCCGAGCGCCACATCAAAAAGTCGGATCCCACGAAGTCGCACTGCCTGAAGGTCGCGGACTGCTGCCACACGCCCTGCGCGGAGGCTCATCAGGTCTGTTACAAGCACCAGTGTATCCGCACGGCGGAGGAATGCGCGAAGGCCGCCGGGATTCCCGATGGCAAATGGTCGGTGTCGTTCCAGTCCCGTCTCGGCCGCGATCCTTGGTTGAAACCCTACACGGATTTCGAATTCGAGCGGCTCGCGAAGGAGGGGGTTCAACGCATCCTCGTCATGTGCCCGGCGTTTGTCTCCGACTGTCTCGAGACCCTCGAGGAAATCCGAATTCGCGGGAAGGAGACCTTCGTCGAAGCGGGGGGCAAGGATTTGGAGCAGATTCCCTGCCTCAATGAACACCCGATGTGGATCGACACTCTCGAGTCGATGTCCCGCGAATTCCTTGCGAAAAGCTGATGCTCACGCGCGCGTGGGCGCGTTTTGATAGAACGGGGAGGAATCCGGACCGGAGGTCGAAAGCGCCATCGCTTTCAGGCGTTCCGCGATGATCGCCTCGCAAATGTCCAATTCCTCCCGCCGCTGGCGGAGCGAGTCATCGGCGATGCCCTGCAGGTCATCCACATTGTAGAGATACACGCTGTCGAGGAGGTTGATCGACGGGTCGATATCCCTCGGCACGGCGATATCGATCAGCAGGAGCGCTCGTCCGTGGCGGCGTTTAAGGATCGGCTCGAGTTGGCGACGCTCGAGGACATATCCCGGCGAGGAGGTGCTGCTGATCACGATGTCGAGACCCTCGAGTTCGCGTTCCCAGTTTT
>CAWUMN010000070.1:0-7362 GCA_963923595.1 uncultured bacterium | reverse complement strand
TCGATCCGCCGCTCCATGAATTCCTCCCCCACACCAAGGAGCAGCAGATGGATCTTGCCCGCAGCATCGGCATGAAGGTTGAAAATATCATCCAGCGCGTTGCCAGCCTGCATGAGCAAAACCCCATGCTCGGTCACCGCGGCTGCCGCCTTGGCATCGCGTATCCCGAGATCACCGAGATGCAGGCCCGCGCCATCTTCGAAGCCGCGGCCGATGTCGCGAAGAAGAAGATCAAGGTCAAACCCGAGGTCATGATCCCGCTCGTCGGCTTCAGCAAGGAACTCGAACTCCAGGTCGAGATCGTCCACAGCGTGGCCAAGCAAGTCATGGCCGAGAAGAAGGTCAAATTCGACTACCTCGTCGGAACAATGATCGAAGTGCCCCGCGGCGCCCTCACCGCAGACGAGATCGCGAAGACAGCGCAGTTCTTCAGCTTCGGCACGAACGACCTCACCCAGACCGCTCTCGGTATCAGCCGCGACGACATGGGAGCGTTCCTCGGCGCCTACACGGAGAACGAAATTTTCAAGAAGAACCCCTTCGCCACCCTCGACCAGGACGGCGTCGGCCAGCTCATGAAGACCGCCATCAGCAAAGGCCAGAGCACCCGCAAGGACATCAAGCTCGGCATCTGCGGTGAACACGGCGGCGATCCGGACTCGGTGAAATTCTGCCACCGCATCGGCCTCGCCTATGTGAGCTGCT
Organism: uncultured bacterium; assembly: GCA_963923595.1. Classification (GTDB taxonomy): domain Bacteria; phylum Verrucomicrobiota; class Verrucomicrobiia; order Chthoniobacterales; family Terrimicrobiaceae; genus UBA967. The sequence continues at coordinate 6,657 of CAWUMN010000070.1, read as the reverse complement.
CGCCCTACCGCGTGCCCGTTGCGCGCCTGGCCGCGGCCCAAGCCGCGCTGGAAAACTAAGTTTTCCCTCTATCTAAAACCGCCCGGCGGCTGCAAAGCTCCGGGCGGTTTTTTATTTTATCCAATCAAGTCGTCTCTCAGAGACTCGACCATCGCAGCGACTTCCTCCTCAGAAAGCGATCCCTCGCGCCAGGCGAGGGTGGCGGTGAGGCGGCCGCGGTGGTCGTTGAAAAACACGCCGCTGCCGGGTGGTTGGCTCACGGTCGGGATGTGCCAACCGTTGTGGATCGGGGCGCCGCAGAAGTTGGAGGTTCCTTCCATGAACTCGCCGGTGTGCGATTGGAAGAACGAGGTCAACTCGCCGCCGGTGTCGGCGAGGAGGAAGCGCCGGTAGAGTTTGATCGGAAAGCGTCGCATCCACCAGAGCATCGTGGCGAACGACTGCTCCACGCCGGCGCGCACGGAGCGATCGAACTGCTTTTGCAGAGAGGTAACGGCCGACTCGAAATCGCGCACCTCGTCGGCCCGGAGTTTGAAAAAGAGGACCGTCACCTGGTTTTGGAAAATCGGGTGGCGCATCCAGCGTTTGCGCGCCTGGACTGGAGCTGGGCTGTAGTAGCTGGCGGGATTTTGACCGCGAAGCCGGAAGACTGCCGCATGGGCGCGCGAGGCCGCAGCAAAGAAAAAAGGCAGATTGAAAATCCCGCCTGAGAACTTCTCCGCGCGCCGACGGATCGCAGCGCTTTCCTCGGCGGTGAAATTCAAAATCCGAAAGCGCGGAGCGCCGGGCTTCGGGCTCGGCCCGCCGGGCGAGGTGAAATCAAAAGGCTTCAACTCGTAATGCCGGTCCACAAAAGCCTGCGGATGCCGCAAGCGGGCGAGGAGTTTTTTCGGAGGCGGGAAGGGAATTCCCCACGAGACAACCGGAGTGGCAGGCTCCGAGGGGTTCGAGGCGAGACGGGCGATTTCCGCGAGGGCGAGTTCTGCGCCGCGTCCGTCGAAGAGGAGATGGAACCACCGCGCCACGAGAAAACTCCCGCCCGCGCGTGGGACGAGATGGAGTTCGAGATAGGCCTCGTCGGGCCTCGCGAGAAGGGTTTCGCAAAATTCCTGTAAATCCGTTCCCTCGGGATGCTCCGCCAGCGCGACTGCATCGGGTGAAAATGGTGGCTCCGCAATCCACTCCGGCACGCCGAAAGGAGCGCGGGGGGAGATTTTGGCGTGGAGCAACGGGTGCGAGAGCGAGAAGCGTCGCAATGCCTCGCGGAGTCGCGGGATTTCCAAGCCGGGGCCGAGTTCAAGCACCGAGAGGCCGACATGACGGCCTTGGCCCGCTCGCGCCATCATGTCCTCGATCGCGAGAAAATAGGCATCGCATCCCGTGAACGGCACACGCACCGCGCCCGGCGGAACGGTTGGTGGAATCGAGGAATTCGAGGACGGCATCAGTCGGAAAAAACTACTCGCCCGGCAGACTGCATCCAAACCTGATTTGGAGCGATTCGCGTTTGACATCCTCCCGTGGGGGCCAATCGTGGGAGTCATGTTGCGTTTCATTCTTTGTGCTCTTCTGGCCTTCTGCGCCGCCGGTCCCCTCGCCGCTCAGTCCAGCGCGATTCCGAAATTCCAACCCCGCCTGCCGATGAGTGTGATTTTCAAAGGCCGTGAAAAGTTTGACCAACTCGTGAAGCGGGCGAAGCGCGAGAACTGGGCCGCGCTTCCCATCGGCGAGCGAACCGCCACAGTCGGCAAGGCCCTGCTCGGCACTCCGTATGTGAATTACACGCTGGAGATCGACGACCGCATCGAGTCGCCCTCGGTGAATTTCAACGGCCTCGATTGCTGGACCTTTTACGAGGTCTCGCTGGGCTTCGCCCGCATGCTGAAGGTGAAGGATGGCGATTACCGCCCCGAGGATTTGCTCGCGCTGATCGAATTGGAGCGCTACCGCGGCGGGCGGTGCAATGGGGAATTTCTATCCAGAATGCATTTCCTCGAGGAGGTCTTCGCTGACAACAGCGCGCGGGGCCTCTCGGTGAACCCGACGAAAGATCTGGGTGGCGTGAGGCTTTCCCGGCAAATCCGCGAGATGACTGTGATGTGGAAAAGCTACCGTTATCTCCGAAACAACCCCGACCTCCTGCCCGGCATGGCCCGCATCCAGGATGAAGCCTCCGCGCTTCCGGTCTGCCACATTCCTAAAAACAGAGTCGCCTCGATCGAAAGCCAGCTTCGAACCGGAGACATCATCGCGATCACTTGCAAGGACTCCGGATCCTACACCTCGCATGTGGGAATCGCGGTGCGGAAGCCGGACGGAACACATTTCATGCACGCAACCTCCAGGCGCAGTGCCGGACGAAAGGTAATCCTCGACTGCCGAATCTCCGATTATCTCAAACGCTCTGACGACCACTTTGGCATCGTCGTGTATCGCCCTCTGGATGTGGCGATGAGGGAGAAAAGCGTTGCTTTGTGAGCCGTGGTCTGTTCCCGCAAGGGTCTTGGATTGAGCGAACCTTATGCAACTCCTCTCCGAAGGCCTGAATCCAGAGTAAATCTAAGGAACCATTTTGTCGGCCCACCCGTTCGTCAAGCAGACCAGAGCATCAGCCTGGAAGCAGGTGAAACAAAAAAGGCGGCGACCTTTTTCGGGCGCCGCCTTTTTGTTGAAGGGGTATTAATTCAGCGCATTTTGCCGCCGTAGATGGCGTTGTCGCCGAGTTCCTCCTCGATGCGGAGGAGTTGGTTGTATTTGGCGACGCGGTCGGTGCGGCAGAGAGAGCCGGTCTTGATCTGGCCCGCGTTCGTGGCGACGGCAATGTCGGCGATGGTGACATCCTCGGTCTCGCCGGAACGGTGGCTGATGACGGCGGTGTATTTGTTTTCCTTGGCAAGCTCGATGGCGTCGAGGGTTTCGGTGAGGGAGCCGATTTGGTTGACCTTGACGAGGATCGAGTTCGCAACGCCTTGGTCGATTCCTTTGCGGAGGAATTCGACATTGGTGACGAAGAGGTCGTCGCCGACGAGCTGGACGCTGTCACCGAGCGCGTCGGTGAGTTTTTTCCAGCCGACCCAGTCGTTTTCGGCGCAGCCGTCCTCGATCGAGATGATCGGGTATTTTTTGCAGAGGCTTTCGTAGTAGGCCACGAGTTCGTCGGCGGAGCGCTTGGAGCCGTCGGATTTCTTGAAGATGTAGGCCTTCTTGTCGGCGGCGTAGAACTCGCTGGAGGCGCAGTCGAGCGCGATAAAGACATCCTTGCCGAACTTGTAGCCGGCGGCCTTCACGGCTTTGGCGATGGAGTCGAGGGCGTCCTCGGCGCTGGAGAGCGCGGGAGCGAAACCGCCTTCGTCGCCGATCGCGGTGGAGAGCTTGCGGCCTTTGAGTTCGCTCTTGAGCGCGTGGAAAATCTCGGTGCCGGCGCGGAGGGCTTCGGAGAAGCTCGAGAAGTTTTTCGGAACGATCATGAACTCCTGGAAATCGATCGGCGCGTCGCTGTGGGCGCCGCCGTTGAGGATGTTCATCATCGGCACGGGGAGGACCTTGGCGTTCGGCCCGCCGAGGTATTTGTAAAGCGGCTGGCCGACCTGGGCGGCGGCGGCTTTCGCGGTGGCGAGTGAGACGGCGAGGATGGCGTTGGCACCGACTTTCTTTTTGGTCGAGGTGCCGTCAGCGGCGAGCATCGCCTTGTCGACGGAGACTTGGTCGGCGCCGTCGAGGCCGATGAGTTCGGGAGCGAGAATTTTCGAGACATTGGCGACGGCTTTCGTCACGCCCTTGCCGAGGTAGCTGGTTTTGTCACCGTCGCGTAGTTCGACGGCCTCGTGCTCGCCGGTGCTGGCTCCGCTGGGAACGGCCGCGCGGCCGATGGCTCCGCCGGCGAGTTCGACATCGGCTTCGATGGTTGGGTTGCCGCGCGAGTCGAGGATTTGGCGGGCGCGGATGGAAAGGATGGTTGTGTCGGTCATAGGAAGGGCCTCCAAAAACCAATCCGCCGCCGCGCTGGCAAGAACAAACCCGCTGGGCGGTTGATTCCCGCGCGCCGCGAAAGTATCCTCTGCGGCAAGAACTCAGCCATGCAGCAATTCGAAAGTCTCCGCGCCTCGTCGCTCTATTGCAAAAAATGCCAGACCGCCATGCCGGTCCGCGAAAAGCTCCTCCTCGTCCTACCCGACAAGGAAATCTACGACTACCTCTGCACCGGTTGCGCCTCGTCGCTTGGCCAGCGCGAGGTCACCGCAGGCGAAATGATGATGGCCCGCTCCGCCATGGCCCGCCAAGCTGCCTCCCGGAGGATGATGTAGCCGATGCGAATCGTTTTTTGCGGCACGGGCGAAATCGGCGCGCCCGCTCTCCAAGCCCTTCTGGCCTCGAAAAAACACACCGTCGTTGGCGTGATCACGCAACCCGACAAGCCGGCGGGGCGTGATTTGAAGCCGCGCGCCTCGGTCATCAAACAAATCGCCCTCGCCGAAAAACTCCCTGTCCAGCAACCCGAAAAACTCCGCTCCCCAGCCGCGCTGGAGGACCTCCGCGCCCTCGCGCCCGACCTCATGGTCGTCGCCGCCTACGGCCAAATCCTGCCCAAGAGCGTCCTCGAAGCCCCGCGCCTCGGCTGCCTCAATCTCCACGCCTCCCTCCTCCCGCGCCACCGCGGCGCCTCACCGATCCATGCCGCCATCCTCGCCGGCGACCACGAGACCGGAATCACCGTGATGTATATGGACGAAGGCCTCGACACCGGCGACATCCTCCTCGCCCAAAAGCTCGCCATCGGCCCTGACGAAACCACCGGTCAACTCCACGACCGCCTCGCCGATCTGGCCGCGCCCTGCCTGATCGAAGCCCTCGACCTTCTGGAACAAGGAAATGCCCCGCGCGTTCCCCAAGACAACGCCCACGCCACCTACGCCGCGAAGCTCAAAAAAACCGACGGCCTGCTCGACTGGCTCCAACCCGCCGAGGCGCTTGCCACGCGGGTCCGTGCGATGTCGCCCTGGCCCGGAGCTTACACGCACCTCGCAGGCCAGACCTTGAAAATCCACTCCGCGAAATCCGACCGCGCCTCCGGCCCGCCCGGCGAAATCCTCGCTTCCGAACCCGGCGTGATCCGTGTGGGCTGTGGCTCGGGCAGCCTCGTCCTCGAATTCCTCCAACTCGAAGGCCGCAAGCGCCTGTCCGCCGCCGAGTTTTTGCGGGGTCACCCGCTTGCCCCCGGCACGCGTCTGGATTTGTCCTTTCCTCCCGCCGCGTGATGCGGTTTCATGCGGCACCCGCATGTCCCAACCATCCCAAGTCCGCTACAAACGAGTTGTTCTGAAACTCAGCGGCGAGGTGCTTCGTGAACCCGGCAGCAACGAAAGCATCAGCCCGGAGGTCGTCCAAAAAATCGCCGCCCAAATCGCCGATGCCACCAAGCTCGGCGTGGAACTAGCCCTCGTCATCGGCGGCGGCAATATCTGGCGCGGCCTCACCGCCAGCCACAAGGGCATGAACCGCACCACCGCCGACTACATGGGCATGCTGGCGACCGTCATCAACGGCCTCGCGCTCATGGCCGCCCTCGAGGATCTCGGTGTCGAAGTCCGCGTGCAGACCGCGATCGAAATGCAAAACCTCGCCGAGCCGTTCATTGTCCGCCGAGCCACTCGCCACCTCGAACTCGGCCGTGTCGTGATTTTCGTCGCCGGCACGGGCAACCCGTTTTTCTCCACCGACACCACCGCCGCCCTCCGCGCCGCCGAGATCGGCGCCCAAGCGATCCTCAAGGCCACGAAGGTCGATGGCATCTACGATTCCGACCCTAAGAAAAACCCGGACGCCAAACGCTTCGACCACATCACCTATACCGACGCACTCTCGAAGCGCCTGCAGGTCATGGACTCCACCGCGTTCAGCCTCTGCATGGACAACAAAATGCCGATCATCGTCTTTGACATGAACAAGCCGGACAACATTCGCCTTGCCATCGCGGGCGAGCCCGTGGGCACTCTTGTTTCCGAAAAACCCGATTCCGCCAAATGAGCATTGAAGAAATCCTGTTCGAAGCCGAGGAGAGCATGGAAAAAGCCGTGGGCTTCATGACCCACGAATTCGCCGCGATCCGCACCGGCAAAGCCTCGCCGGCCCTCGTAGAAAATATCGATGTCGAGGCCTACGGCTCCTCGATGAAGCTCAAGCAACTCGCGCTCATCACCGCCCCAGAGCCGCGCTTGCTCGTCATCCAGCCCTTCGATGCCTCGACCGTCCGCGACATCGAGCGCGGCATCAATGAATCCCGCATCGGCATCCACCCCGCCGTCGACGGCAAGATCATCCGACTTCCGATCCCCGAACTTTCCGAGGAGCGCCGCCGCGATCTCGCCAAGACCGTCAAAGGCATCGCCGAGGAATCCCGTGTCCGCATCCGCGCCTGCCGCCGCACGGCCATCGACACCGCGAAGAAGCTCCAGAAGGACGGCAAACTCACCGAGGACGAACTCCGCGACACCGAGTCCGAAGTCCAAAAACTCACCGACAAGGTCGTCGCCGAGATCGACAAACACACCGCCGCCAAGGAAGCGGAGTTGATGAAAATATGAGACTCCTTCTCGCGCTCCTCCCCGCTCTTTTGCTCGCCTCCCCGCTCCGCGCCGAGGTGGTGCGGCCCGCGCCGGA
>CAWUMN010000069.1:0-7390 GCA_963923595.1 uncultured bacterium | reverse complement strand
TGCGGACGACGCGGGATTGCTGTTCGAGGGCGACGGCCTGCTCCTTGTTCTTGATGAGGTCGCGATAGGTCGTCTCCTGCTTGTCCCAACCGCCGGACTGCATGGACGCGGCGGCGGCGGCGTCTTTGGCTCCCTTTACGGCGGCCAGGTCATTAGGTGCGATCGCGAGAATGCGTTGGTAGATTTCGGCGGCTCTCGAGGGGGCCCCGAACTTCATGAGGTTCTGGGCCAACTCGTGCATGACCCGTGTGTCTTTTGGGGTTCCCTCCAAGATCGTTTCGAGGGCGAAGGCAGCGATTTCAGGAAAGTTGGCAGCGAGCGCGGCGTCTTTGAGAAGTTGGTTCAGCTGGGGGTTGAGCGGCTCGGACTCGAGGCTTTTCTCGATGGCGTCGAGCGCGGCGATCGGGTCTTTTTTGAGCTGGGCTTGGAGTTTGATCGAGCTGAAGGAGGCGACGGACAGTCCGGCGAGCAGGCTTTTTTTCCCGGCGGCCTTGGCGATGGCGGCTTTGCGGAGGAGTTGGCGCGCGGCGAGGAACTCCGGGTGGCTCTTGAGGACGGTTTGGAGGAGCTGAATGGCGTAACCGTGGTTTTTGAGCTGCATCGCGCTCATGGCCTTCAGCCAGTTGGCGCGGTGGAACTCGGGGAGGTCTTTTTCGGTTTTTACAGCCATGAAAAAAAGAGTGGCATCCAGACCGTCAGATGGTTTGCGAGAGGAATCCCCCGTCGACGCGCAGGTCGCTGCCGGTGACGAACGAACTGGCTTGCGGGCTGGCGAGGAAAATCACGGCGCCGGCAAGCTCCTCGGCCTCGCCGAAACGGGCCATCGGGGTGTGGTCGAGAATGGCCTGGGCGCGCGGCGTGGTCGTGCCGTCAGCGTTGAAAAGGAGGCGGAGATTTTGCTCGGCGGGGAAAAATCCGGGCGAGATGGAGTTCACACGCACACCGGTCGACGCCCACTCGCGGGCGAGGAATTGGGTGAGGTTCAGCACGGCGGCCTTCGCTGAGGAGTAGGCTACCACTCGGGAGAGCGGCAGGTGGCCGGAGGTGCTGGCGATGTTGATGACACTGCCGCGCCCCGCGTCAGCCATCGCTTGGCCGATGACTTGGCAGGGGATGAGCGCGCCGCCGACGAGGTTGAGTTCGTAGTTTTCCATCCAGTCGTCGGAGGAAATTTCAGAGAAGGGATTTTCGGGAGTCACCGTCACGCGCGGGTCGTTGCCGCCGGCGGCGTTCACAAGAACCGAGGGGACGCCGAAAGCCTGAGTGGCAGCGGCGAGGAGGTTTTCCACGCTCTCGCGGTCTGTGGCATCGGTCTCAACGAGGAGTGCCCGGCCGCCGGCTTTCGCGATCTCGGAAACGCGCGCCTTGCCACGCTCGGCGCTGCGTCCGGCCACCACGACCTTGGCTCCGGCGGAGGCGAGGGCTTGGGCCATGCTTCCGCCCAGCACACCGGTTCCGCCGATGACAACTGCCACTTCTTCGGAGAGGTCGAACAGGTTCGTAGCCATAGGGGCGGAGAATAAAAACCAACCACCTCCCGCCCGCACGGCTTTTTTTGGCTTCCGAAGACGAGCGCCGGAAAGCAAAGTTGCGCGCTCCATGTTGAAAGACACCCAAAGCGAACGCGACCACCGCCGGATCCCGATCGACCGCGTGGGCGTGAAGTCGCTCCGCTACCCGATGCAGGTCCGCGACAAGCACCACGCCGTTCAGAGCACCGTTGCGACCCTGCAAATGACGGTCGACCTGCCCCACCATTTCAAGGGCACGCACATGAGCCGCTTCATCGAGGTCCTCGCCGAGCACGGCCCGGTGATCCATGTGGCGAACATCCGCGACATCCTCGAAAAAATGGCGAAGCGCCTCGAGAGCGACTGCGCGCATTTCGACATCGAGTTTCCCTTTTTTCTGGAAAAAAAAGCGCCCGCGACCGGCTCGCCGGGGTTGATGGATTATACCGTTCGATTCAATGCCACCCTCGCCGCAGGAAAGATCGATTTCATTGTCACCACCGTCGTGCCGGTGACCACACTCTGCCCGTGCTCGAAAGCCATTAGCACCGCCGGGGCGCACAACCAGCGCGGCCATGTGACGCTCTCCGTGCGCTGCAAAAAACCCATGTGGGTCGAGGACATGATCGTTCTCGCCGAGGAGTCCGCGAGCGCCGGGCTTTACAGTCTCTTGAAGCGCCCGGATGAAAAACATGTCACAGAGCAGGCCTACGAAAACCCGGTGTTCGTCGAGGATTTGGTTCGGAATGTGGCGGTCCGTTGCGAGGAGGACTCGAACATTCTTTGGTATCGCGTGGAGGCGGAAAACTTCGAGTCGATCCACAACCACAACGCCTACGCTTTGATCGAAAAACACCTCGACGCCAAATGACCGCGCCGATTTTTTTGTCGCTTGAAGCGCCGGGGTTTCACGCTAGATTTTTCCCCGCTTTCCTCGGGGGTATAGCTCAGTTGGTAGAGCGTCTCGTTCGCAATGAGAAGGCCAGGGGTTCGAATCCCCTTACCTCCACTTTCCTCGCACTCGCATGACCACCGTCGCCGACGATGTTCGGACCTGGGCGGAGATCGATCTCCACGCCATTCGCCATAACATCGGCATGGTCCGTCGGCGAATCGGCCCAGAGGCGGAAATCCTCGCCGTGGTCAAAGCCGACGCCTACGGGCATGGCGTTGGTCCCGTGGCGCGAACCCTCGCGCCGGAGGCGGCGATCTTCGGCGTGGCGAATCTCAAAGAGGCGCGGGATGTCGCGGCGCTCGGGACCGGCCGCGACATCATGCTCCTGAGCGCTTGCTTGCCTGCCGAGCGGCGCAGCGCGGCGGAAGAGAAATTCATCGTCACCGTTTCGGGAGCCGAAGAGGCGGCGGCGTTCGCGGAGTGCGGATCGGCGCGGATCAATTTCAAAATCGACACCGGCATGGGCCGCATCGGCTGCTCGGCGGATTCCGCCCTTGAGGACCTGCGGGCGGTCCGCGAAATGCGCGGCGTCGAGGTGCATAGTATTTCCACACACCTGCCGAGCGCGGACGAGGATTTGGTTTTCACCGACCGGCAGCTCGAGGAATTCGCCCGGCTGAAAAATCAAATCCGCGAGATTTTCCCCGGCGCGAAAACCCATGCGCTCAACAGCGCGGGGATTTTGACCCGCCAAGTCGAGTGCGGCGAAATCGTTCGACCCGGCTTGATGCTCTACGGAGTTTCCCCCATCCCAGCTCTTCAGAACGAACTTCGCCCCGCGCTCGCTTGGAAGGCGCGCGTGGCCATGGTCCGCGAGGTCGCCAAGGGAGCCTCGATCAGCTACGGGCGGACCTTCATCGCACCGGAACCGATGCGCGTGGCGGTGCTCGCGCTGGGCTACGCTGATGGATTTCCACGGCAGGCTTCGGGGAATGGCGCTGCCGTTTTGCTCAATGGCAATGACTGCCCGATACTCGGTCGGGTAACGATGGATCAAATCGTAGTCGATGTTTCGTCCTCGCTGGAGGTCAGGGCTGGAGATGCCGCGACGCTGATTGGAAAAGACAGCCATTCCGAAATCACTGCGACAGACCTCGCCGCTCGGGCTGGCACGATTGCTTGGGATGTTTTTACCGGAATTGGACAACGCGTGCAGCGTGTCCACCGCTCTTCGGCCGTTAGTTGAAAAACCGGATCGTCAGCGGGAATCGATAGCTTTCGCCGTTGCTGGCCTTGATAGCGCCGAGGACTCCGTAGGCCACCCACGCGACAAGAACGACTAGCGGGAACACCAGCGGAATGATCAGGCATCCGAAAAGTGCCACGAAAATCCAGGAAAGCGCCCACCAGAGAGACCACGAAATCTGGAAATTCAGGACATTCCGGCCGGCGACATCGAGGCCGGGCACCCCGTTTTTCTTGATCAACCACACGATCAGCGGGCCGAGAATCTGGCCGAACCCGACGAGCAAAAATCCCGCGAGCGCGCTGATGTGAAGAATGGTAATCCATTGCCGAGCCTCCGGCGAATCCAGCGGCGGCGGGGTCGGTTCGTGATGCGGCGTGTCGTCCATTTCGACGAGCATTCCAGTGATCCCTCCCGCAATCAAGGAGGGTGATCGCCCCGACCGGAAATTAACGCCCCTTGCCGCTTGACCGATGTGGACGCACCCCCCATAGTTTCCGGTTCCGAAAAGTGCGGCGGCCGGGAAATCCATCCGCCAACACATTCCGGAACCGAGAGATTTATGAATTCCGAACTCATCACAATGCTGGACCTGTTGGAGCGCGAAAAGGGCATCAAACGCGATGTTCTGGTCGATGCCATTTCCAACGCCATCCTCGCGGCCTCGAAGAAAAATTTCACCTCCGGCACCCGGGAACTCCGGATCGATATCAATCCGAAAAGCGGTGCCATCCGCGCCCTTGCGAAACTCATCGCCCGCGAGAAAGTGGAAAATCCCCACGACGAAATCGCGATCGCCAAGGCCCGCTCGGTCAAAGCCGATGTTCAGGACGGCGAGGAGGTTGAGATCGAGGTCACTCCGCGCGATTTCGGCCGCATTGCCGCCCAGGCCGCCCGCCAGGCCATCAACCAGCGCCTCCGCCAGATCGAGCGCGAGATGATCTACGACGAGTTCAAGGACCGCGCCGGCGAGATCGTCACCGGCACCGTCCGCCGTTTCGAGAAATCCGATGTCATCGTCGACCTCGGCAAGTTCGAGGGCGTCATGCCCTCCCGCGAACGCGTGATGACCGAGGATTACAACATCGGCGATCGCCTCCGCACCTATGTGGTCGCCGTCGAGAGCGGCAACCGCGGCCCGGAGATCATCCTCTCCCGCAGCCACCCGAATTTTGTCCGCCGCCTCTTCGAGCTAGAGGTCAGCGAAATCGCCGACCGCACCGTGGAACTCAAGGTCATCGCCCGCGAAGCCGGCTTCCGCACGAAAGTCGCCGTCCACAGCGCCGATCCGAAAGTCGATCCGGTAGGTGCCTGCGTCGGCATGCGAGGCGCGCGCGTGAAAAACATTGTCCGCGAACTCAACAACGAGAAAGTGGACATCATCCGCTGGGACCCGGATCCGCTGAAGTTCGTCACCGCGGCTCTCAAGCCCGCGAACATCCGCTCGATCACGACGGACGACGCCAAAAAGACGATCCATGTCCTCGTTCCCAAAGAGGACCTCTCCGTCGCCATCGGCCGACGCGGTCAGAATGCCCGCCTTACTTCGAAAATGTGCGGTTGGGATGTCGATATCCAAGAGGACAAGCGCAAGGAGGAGGCCATGCAAACTCAGGCCGCCGAGGCCGCCCACTCGCTCGCCGAGGCCCTCGGAATCAGCGAGGACGAGGCCAACAAACTCGCCAACGCCGGCATGAATTCGATCGAGGTCATCCAACTCGCAGGAGCCGAGGACATTGCCGAGGCCCTCGGCGCGGATGCCGCCACCGGCCAACGCATCCTCGACGCCGCCCAAGCGCTCCAAAAAGCCTAGGGAGTATGAAAACCCGCTCCCGCCCGGAAAATTATCATGGCAGAGAAAACCAAGAAAAAAACCACCGAAAGCAAGCCGACGGCGACCGCCCGGCGTTCGGGCGCGTCTACGCGTTCCACCCGTCCGGCCGCTGAATCTCCGGCCCCCTCCCCTGCCAAAGAAAAGGAACCCAAAGTCCAAGGCCCGACCGTCGATCTCCTGAATCCGGAGAAAAAGGTCAAAAAGGCCCCCGCCCGCGCGGCCATCAAGCCCTTCATCAAACCGCTCGGCGCGAAAGCCACTCCAACTCCTCCCCCGGCACCCGAGCCCGAACCGGAGCCCGTCGCCGTCCCTGAGCCAGCCGAGCCGGTTGTTACCAACCTGATCGAGCCGGAACCCGAGAAGCCCGTTGTTTCCGAGGACGCCTCCGGCAAGAAAGTTCTCCAAGTCAAGCCGCCGGTCAGCGTCAAGGCCCTCGCCGAACTCCTCGGCCTCAAGCCCTTCCAGCTCATCAAGGACCTCATGTCCCTGCAGATTTTCGCGAACCTCAACCAAACCGTGGAGGCCGATGTCGTCGCCAAGGTTTGCGACATGCACGGCTTTGTTTTCGAGCGCGAGAAAAAGGACACCTCGAAGGGCCATCACAAGGTCGAGCAGAAGGTCGAGGTTCCCAAGGCCCCCGAGCCCGAGAAACTCGTCGACAAGCTCCAGCTCCGCGCCCCGATCATCACCTTCATGGGCCATGTCGACCACGGAAAAACCTCGCTCCTAGACGCGATCCGCAAGGCCCGCGTGGCCGCTGGAGAGGCTGGCGGCATCACCCAGCACATCGGCGCCTACAGCGTCGATCGCAAAGGCCACAAAATCACTTTCCTCGACACCCCCGGCCACGCCGCCTTCACCGCCATGCGCGCCCGCGGCGCCAATGTCACCGACATCGCCGTGATTGTCGTGGCGGCGGATGACGGCCTCATGCCGCAAACGCTTGAAGCCATTTCCCACGCCAAGGCTGCGAAGGTCAAAATCATGGTCGCCATCAACAAGATCGACCTCCCCTCCGCCAATCCCGACCGCGTGAAACAGCAACTCCAGGAGCAGGGCCTCACGCCCGAGGACTGGGGCGGCGAGACGATTTGCGTTCCTGTCAGCGCCACGAAGGGCACCGGCATCGACCAGCTCCTCGACCTCATGCTGCTCGAGGCCGAAATGCTCGAACTCAAGGCTAGCGGCTCCGTCGACGCCCGCGCCACGGTCATCGAGGCGCAGGTCGAGCAGGGCCGCGGCCCGACCGCCACGGTCATCGTCCGCATGGGAACCCTCCGCTACGGCGATGTGTTCATCTGCGGCAATCACTGGGGCAAGGTCAAACAACTCATCGACGACCTCGGCAAGCCCGTGAAGGAGGCCGGTCCCTCGACTCCCGTGAAGGTTCTCGGCCTGAGCGGACTCCCGAACGCCGGCGACGAGCTCGTCGTGATGGACTCGGAAAAATCCGCCCGCATCCACAGCGAGGAACGCCTTTCGGAACTCCGCGACTCAAAGCTTGCCACGCCCCAGCGCGCCACGCTCGAGAACCTCTTCGCCAGCATCGCCTCGGAAGCCAAACCCTCCCTCAAGGCGATCATCAAATGCGATGTTCAGGGTTCCCTCGAAGCCGTTGTCGCCTCGCTCAAGGAAATCCCCCAAAAGAAAATCACCCTCGAGATCATCCACTCCGCCGTGGGTCCGATCACCGAGTCGGATGTCCTCCTCGCCAGCGCATCGAACGCCATCATCATCGGCTTCGGCACCAAGACCGAGAACACCGCCGCGCAGGCTGCCAAGCGCGAGGGCATCCAGATCAAACTCTACAGCATCATCTACGAATTGATCGACCAAGTCCGCGAGGCCATGAGCGGATTGCTCGCTCCGGAACACCGCGAAACCGTCATCGGCCACGCCGAGGT
>CAWUMN010000068.1:0-7435 GCA_963923595.1 uncultured bacterium | reverse complement strand
ACTACGGATCAGAAGGTTATAGGTTCGAGTCCTATCGGCTGCGCTTCTCTCTCCTCCTCAATTAGACTGTTCCCAAATTGATCATGCTGTTTGGGCATTTGCTAACCGCTCAACTCTCAAAATGATCCCAACCTTGGGGCCAATTCGCTGGAGTGGTTGGGCGGGAGGTTAGTGTGCCGATGGGGGTAAGGCGGGTTTTGGGGAAAACTTGGCGCCATTGCTTAAGGAGGGAGGGGATTTTTTTGGGGGACAGAGTGAATAGGAGTTCGTAGTCCTCGCCGTCGGCAAGGGCTTGCTGGAGGGAGGCCCCACGGCGCTGGGGGATTTGGTCGAGGTTGATTTCAAATCCACAACCGCTGGCGCGTGCGAGGCGAGGGAGGTCGGTGGCGAGGCCGTCGCTGAGATCCATCATCGCAGTAGGGTGTATGTTTTCTGCGAGCCAGCGGCCTTCGGCGAGGCGGGGGACGAAATCTAGGTGGTGCTTGGACAGAGTGCCGCCGAGGACTCCGGTGACGAAAATGGCGTCGCCGGATTTTCCTCCCGAGCGGCGGAGGAGGTTTTCTTTATCGATCGAACCGGTGAGGGCGATCGAGACGGCGATGCCTTGCTTCTGACGCGACATTTCTCCGCCAGCGATGGAGACGCCAAAACGGCGGGCGGCTCGGCCAAGGCCGCGATAGAATTTCAGCCAATAGTCTTCGCTGACATCGGGCGGGGAGAAAAATGTGACGAGCGCCTCGCCGGGGATTCCACCCATGGCGGCGATGTCGCTGAGCGGGCGGCAGAGGGCTTTCCAAGCGACGCGCGCGGGGTCGTGGGATCGAAGGAAATGGACATCCTCGGCAATGCAATCGGTTTTGAGCAGGAGGAGTTTGTTTTTCCCTGGAGCGAGGAGCGCAGCGCAGTCGTCGCCGGGGCCGAGCGGTTGGTTGGTTGGAACCGGGACCAGGCGGAGAAGGCGTTTGAGCAATCGATCCTCGGCGCAGGGTTTCATTTCACAAGGTCGGGCCAGTAGAGGCTCCCGAAAAAGTTGAGGGTGTTGAAGAGGGCGTGGAGGGCGATCGGCGCCCAGAGGGTTCCTGTAAACTCATAAAGCAGCACAAGACCGACGGCGAAAATAGCCAGCGCGGGCATCGTGGCAGGATGGGCGTGAATGAGCGCGAAGACGACCGAGGAAATGGCGATGCCCGCGGTGCGACCGATTGATTGGCGGAGGTATCCGTAGAGACAGCCGCGAAAAAGCAATTCCTCGGTAAGCGGAGCAGCAACGGCGGCGATGGCCAGAACGAGCAGGCGTTCCCTCCACGCCGGATGCTCCATGAGAAATGTGACGATCGCCTGCGGGGCGGTGTCGGGGCCGAGGACGGAATAAGCCAACCACTGCGCGGCGTAGATGGCGGGCAGACAAAACGCGAACGCCGCGGCACATGCCAAGGCTATACGGCGGGGGTTTGCGGAACGAAGGCCGAAGGCCTGATCGAGGGGCACATTTCGGAAAACGAGGAAGCCGATCAAAAAAAGAATGAGTCCCGCATAAAGCGCGAGGCTGGACTGAAGCGAGGCGGCATCAATTTTACCGATCGGCTTCCCGAGCGATGTCAGAGCTGTAAAAACGAAGAACGAAGCGAGGAGGATCGAGCAAAACGCCTCCGGCCATTGCCAGCGGTAGGCGGGAAAATGCCTGCCGCTCGTGAGCGCCAACACCACGGCACGCCGCACGGCCCACAAATAAAAAGCACCGACGAAAAAGAGAAAGACAGCCAGGGGAAATTCCATGGATTCAAATTCCCTCTCGCAAAAAAGATCCCACCCGGCCGAGAATCTCACGCCTCCCCTCCCCCGTCTGGGCCGAAGAGCGGTAAAGCTCGGGGTGACATGGGGCAATGGCTGCGAGGAATTCGGCGATGTTTTTTTCGGTCTTCGCGGGCTTGAGCTTGTCGGTCTTGGTGAAAACGAGATCAAAGGGGCGGCCGGTTTCCGCCAACCAGGAAAGGAACTCGAGGTCGATCTGCTGAGGCTCGAGGCGCGAATCGATCAACACAAAGACGCACCGCAGATTCGGACGCTGGGTCATGTAGTCGGCAACGAGTTGCTGGAAAAACGCGCGGCCGCCCTTCGGCACTTTGGCGAAGCCGTAGCCGGGAAGGTCCACGAAACGGCAGGTGTGGTTGATACGGAAAAAATTGATGAGCTGGGTGCAACCGGGAGTCTGCGAGACCCGGGCGAGTTTTTTGTTTCCCGTAAGAAGATTGAGAAGGGAGGATTTGCCGACATTCGAGCGCCCGATGAAAGCAAACTCGGGCACGGCATCCTCCGGACAATCCGCGACACCGGGAAAACTGCGTTCGAATTCGGCGGACTGGACACGCATCGCGGCTCAATCAATGAACCGCCGCGTGATGTCGCCGTAGCAATCGATGCGGCGGTCGCGAAGGAAGGGCCAATGTGTGCGCTGGGTGTCGACTTTTTCCAAGTCCACCTCGACCACCAAAACCTCCTCCTTGTCCACCGACGCACGGGAAATGATCTCACCGGAGGGGTCCGCCACGAAACTTTGTCCCCAAAACTCCAAGCCGGGTCCGCCATCGGGCGCCTCATGGCCGATGCGGTTCGGTGCTGCGACATAGCAACCATTCGCGATTGCGTGACCGCGCTGGACGGTCTCCCAGGAGGAGTGGTGGCGCTGGCCGTATTTTTCCTTCTCCGAGGGATGCCACCCGATCGCGGTCGGGTAGAACAATATCTGCGCCCCCTGAAGCGCTGTGAGACGCGCCGCCTCGGGATACCATTGGTCCCAGCAAACGCAAACACCGATCCGGCCGAACCGGGTGTCCCAGGCACGAAAGCCGAGGTCGCCGGGCGTGAAATAGAACTTTTCGTAAAAGAGCGGGTCATCGGGGATGTGCATTTTCCGGTATTTGCCGAGAAACGAACCGTCGGCATCGATGATCGCGGCGGTGTTGTGGTAAAGCCCCGGCGCGCGGCGCTCGAACAGCGAGGCGATGAGCACCACGCCACATTCCTTCGCGACCGCCTGCATCCTTTCAGTCGTTGGCCCGGGGATTGGCTCGGCGAGGTCGAAATATTTGTGATCCTCGATTTGGCAAAAATAAACGGACGCGAAAAGCTCCTGAAGGCAGACGATGTTCGCGCCCTTGGCGGCGGCGGCGCGGACGCCCTGAATGGCGGCATCGATATTTGCCGAGACATCGGACGAGCAGGCGTTTTGAACGAGGCCGATTTTCACTTGGGATGGCTGCATACGGGCATTGGTATTTTTTTCCACCCGTTCGGTAAAACGAAAACTCGCTCGGGGAATCGCTGAAATGCCGTCAAGCGCGATGTTGTTGTTGCAGGGGAAACGAAAATCGGGAACATCCAGTCCATGCCGAAAGCCTTTCCGCTTCGGCCTCGAACCGCGTCGGACACCTCCCGCTCGTATGCGATCGTGGCCAGCCAATTCAACGATACCTATGTCCAACCGCTCGTGGACCACGCCTCGCGCGAACTCGCCGAGCTCGAGCCCGGCGCGACGATCAAGGTGCTCCGCACGCCGGGATCGTTCGAGATTCCCCTGTTTGTCCAGGCGGCGGCGGATTTGAAAACCTACGATGCCATTCTCGCGCTCGGCGTGATTTTTGAGGGAGAAACGGGACACGCCACCTTGATTGCCGAGTCGGTGACGAAGGCCCTGCTCGACATCTCGCTCTCGCATCGCGTGCCGGTGATCCACGAGATTTTATTTTTGAAAAACGAGGAGCAAGCGCGGGAGCGCTGCCTCGAAATCGAAAACAACCGTGGCATCGAAGCCGCCCGCGCCGCCGTTCAAGCCGCGCGCAACCTTTCGGAGATCGCCTGACCATGGGAGTTCGACGCGATGCCCGCGAAGCGGCGGTGCAATATCTCTACCAACGCGAGGTTCAAGGTGATGAGTCCGACTCGAACCTTGAGGAGTTTTATCAAATGCGCGGCTTGAGTCCCAGTGGACGCAAATTTTGCGACCACCTCCTGCAAGGCTGGATGGGCCATCGCGCCGAAATCGACGAGGCGATCCGCGCGCACTCGAAGAATTTCGAATTCCACCGCCTTTCAGCTGTTGATCGCAATGTCCTCCGCATCGCCAGCCACGAAATCCTGCACTGCCCCGACACCCCCCCGGCTGTCGCGATCAACGAGGCCATCGAAATCGCCAAAAAATACAGCACTGCCGACTCGGGAAAATTCGTCAATGGCGTGCTCGACAGCATTCGCAAGAACGCCGCCTCCAAACCTGCCTGACCGATGGCCGAGGGATTCCTGAAAAGTTTTCTCAACAGGTTCACCGGCACTCCGGTCGATTGGGAGGAGCTCGAGGAAACGCTGATCCGTGCCGATCTGGGCATTTCGATGACCCAAAAAATCCTCGAGTCGCTCCGTGCCCGAGGCGGCGCTGTCCGAGCTGAGACCGTCCTCGAAGTGACACGCGAGGAAATCCTCAAAATCCTGCCGCAACCAGAGCCTCCCTTGTTTCCACTCCCCTCCAAACCCAAGGTGGTGCTGATGGTGGGCGTGAACGGCACCGGCAAAACCACCTCCTCAGCGAAACTTGCCTGCTGGCTGAAGAACCAAGGCCGCACCTGCCTGCTCGTCGCCGCCGACACATTCCGCGCCGCAGCGATCGAGCAACTCTGCCGCTGGGGCGAAAAGCTCGGCCTCGAAGTCATGAAAAGCCAATACCAGGGCGACTCCGCCGCGCTTTGCTATGACGCCTGGGACAGCGCGAACCGGCGCAATATCGAGTTTCTGCTCTGCGACACCGCCGGCCGCCTTCACACCAAGAGCAATCTTATGCAGGAGCTGGCCAAAGTCTCCCGCACCCTCGGGAAGCACGACCCCGATGCGCCCCACGAAAAGTGGATCGTGCTCGACGCCACCACCGGTTCGAACGCGCTCGTGCAGGCGCGGGAGTTTCACAATTCCATCGGCCTCACCGGAGTGATCCTCACGAAGCTGGATGGAAGCGGCAAAGGCGGCATCGCCGTTGCCATCCAGCACGAACTCGGCCTGCCCACGAAATTCATCGGCACCGGCGAAAAAGAAACCGACTTCGCGCCTTTCAATCGCACCGAATTCGTCGACCGCTTGCTGTCGTAGTCAACCGGATCCACTGGTGGAGAAAGTGCACTGATCCGGATTTTCGGTTGGCGCGGCAAGCGCTCGGGGCCTAGTGTTTCATTCTAGTCTGCATGAAATCCAAGGAAGTTGACCCCAGAATCAAGGCCCTGACTGGCGAGGTCGCCGAGGGCAAAATCGCCCGCCACATCGAAGACATGATCAACACCGCGCTCGGGTTCGGGCGCGACCGGGCGACAATCGCCGAGGTGAAGCTCATGAGCCGCGCCCTGCGTGAAATGCGCAATGCAGCGAGGATTTTCGCCCGCTACAACCGCGTGAGGAAAGTGGCTGTCTTCGGCAGCGCGCGCACCAAGCCGGAGCAGGACGAATTCAAACAAGCCGTAGCCTTCGGAGAAAAAATCGTCGAGCACGGCTACATGCTTATCACCGGCGGGGGCGATGGCATCATGGGCGCGGCGCAAAAGGGTGCAGGCGCCGAAAAGAGCTTCGGACTGAACATCCGCCTTCCCTTCGAGCAGGCGGCGAACGAAACGATTCACGGCGACCCGAAGCTCATAAACTTCAATTATTTTTTCACCCGCAAATTGAATTTCGCGAAGGAAACCCACGCTTTCGCGCTGTTCCCGGGCGGCTTCGGCACGCACGACGAGGGCTTTGAAATCCTGACGCTCATGCAGACCGGCAAGATGCCGATCGTGCCGATTGTGATGATCGACCGGCAGAACGGACACTATTGGGAAACCTGGCGCCGGTTCATCACGAACGATCTTTTGCACAACGGGCTCGTGTCCGAGTCGGACTTCCACCTCATCCACATCACCTATGATGTGGACGACGCGGTTCGGCACATCAACGCGTTCTACAAAAATTTCCACTCCTACCGCTGGGTGCGCGAGAAGATGGTCATCCGCATCCACCATCCGCTCACGGAGGAGTCGGTTCAGGCGTTGAACAGCCGTTTTGACGGAATGCTCGCTGCGGACCGGATCGAGCAGACCAGCGCGCTTGAGGAAGAAATCGACGACGCGCACCTGCACCACATGCCCCGCATCGTGCTGACTCCGCACAAGCGGGACTTCGGAAAAATCCGCCTGCTGCTGAACGCCATCAACGAGCTTCCGGCGCGGGAGTGATTGATTCCTGCGGCGACCCGGCTGGAGAAGGCTCGGGGCTTGGTGAGGGAGTTGGCGACGGCGTGGGGGTGGGCCACGGAGGGACGAGATTCGGCCAAGTGTGGAGTGGAACACCGAGGCCGCCGAGTTCGTCGATGAGGGTTTGGCATTTCGCCTGCCATTTTTCCAGGTCGGGCGGCGTGTTTTCGGGTTCGGCGGAGCCGGGGAAAACGACATAGGCGACTTTGAGATCGCTGATCGGACGGCTGAGGCTCGAGGAATCGCCGTTGAGTTCGCGGCAGAGAAGGAGAGAGGCTTCACCGGCTTTGTGCGAGGGACCGGAGTCGCCGAGGATCGCCGGGAAGGCGCGACCTTCGTGGATCACCACGGCGTAGTCGCCCACTTTGGGGACGAATGGCCCGGTGTGGTCGCGCATGATGAAGCCGGGAAGGACAATGAAGGGATCGACCGAGGCAACGAGAAAACTCCATTTCTTGAGGTCGTGAATGCGGCGTTTGGCGAGGTCGATGCCCTCTTTGATTTCCTGCACGCGGGCGGGTTTGAGGCCGGGCTTGGCAAGCTCCGCCTCAAACTCGGCGAGTTTTTTTTCTTCAATCGGCAGGCAGGGATTTACTCGGTCGGTTTGCTTCGGCCAGCGATAGCTCGTCTGGGGAAGGAAGGTCGATGACGAGCCGTCCACGGCGACATTCCGGTCTCCATCGGAGCCGTCGGTATTCACATCCATGTCGGAGAGCACCAAGAGGGCACGGCGCGAGGTGTCGGGGTTCTGGAGTTCGAGCATCGTCTCGCAGTCGTAGAAATTATGGCGTGAGAGGATGGAGTCGAGATTCGCCTGTTTGCGCCGCACATCGCGGACTTTGAGCTCGTAGAACTTCTCAAAAAACGGGGAGACGGTGGCGTTGGCGAGAAGCGACGGCAGGGTCGGCAGAACGGTGGCGAGGTCCGGTTTGTTGTCAACGATATCCTCAAGCGTTGCGGCGGGGCGCGGCAGGCGGAGGCGCAGCGTGACCTCGACCTTGTAGGAGGTGTTTTCCTTCCGGTCGGCGGAGGCGAGGTCCGAACCGGGCTCGGTTACAACTGCAGATTCGAGCGCGATGCCGTTGAAGAGCGTTGCGGTCGGGAGCGGCTTGCGAACCAACGCCGGGATCGGCGTGGGGGTGGGAACCGGTGTAGGAGTCAGCGCGGGG
>CAWUMN010000067.1:0-7445 GCA_963923595.1 uncultured bacterium | reverse complement strand
ATGTCCTCTTGCACAAGGCGCTGGAGCACCTCGGAAATCCTCTGCGGAGGAATCACGCGCTGGACTTCGCGGACGAGTTCCCCGTATTCGGCCTCCATCCGCGTGAGCAGGCCCTTGGTCTCCTGGAGCCCGATGAAATCGCCCGCGTAGCGGCGAAGGACGAGCGAGATGTGGAAACTCAGAAGCTTGGGCGGCTCCATGAACGCGATGCCGGCCTCGATCAATTTCGCACGGGCCGAGTCGGGCACCCAGTAGGCGGCCCGGCGGTCCGGCGGTTTCTCCACCGGTTCGAAGGGGATGTTGAAGAGCGAGAGGTTCTCCTCGGTCTCGCGCACATACAGATGCCCGGGACGGATTACCCCGTCGGACATCGGCACCTCCTGCAAGAGGATCTGATACATGCCCGAGTGGAGATTTTGGTTGAAGCGAAGATAAATACCTGGGAACGGCACGCCGAGGTCGAGGTAGAGCGCCTTGCGCACCTGCACCAACTCGGAATTCAGGCGCTCGGCGGTGACATGCTCCTGCACGGCGGCATCGACCTCGAGCATGATGGGAACAGTGATAGAAAAATCGGTGGAGCTGTCCTCGTCATCGTCGGCGGCGGCGGATGGCGGAGCCGCCGAGCTCTTGGCCCCCTCCCCTCCGGCGTGCAAGCGCTCGGTTCTTCGTCGGCCCTTGGTTTTCTCGGCGGCGCGCATGAGGGCGTAGCCAAGGGCTAGGATGATCAGCGCCAGAGTGAAAAATTGGACCTTGGGGAAGCCTGGGATGAGCCCCATCGCGAACACCACAACGCCGCCGATGAGAATCGCCTTGGGAGCGGCAAAGATTTGCTCGACCACATCGCCGCCGAGGCCCGTGCCCTCCTCGCTGCCGGCGCGGGTGATGATCATGGCGGCGCAGATCGAGATGAGCAGCGCGGGAATCTGGGAAACCAGGCCGTCGCCGATGGTGAGGATCGAATAGGTGGTGACCGCCTTGTCGATCGCCATGCCTTTTTGCGTCACGCCGATGAGAATGCCGGCAATGATGTTGATCGCCGTCATGATGAGAGAGGCGATGGCATCCCCCTTCACGAATTTCATCGCGCCGTCCATGGCGCCGAAGAGTTGGCTTTCCTTCTCGATCACGCTACGGCGGGCCTGAGCGTCCTTGACGGTGAGGTTTCCGGCGCGCAGGTCGGCATCGATGCTCATCTGCTTGCCGGGCATGGCATCAAGGGTGAAACGGGCCGCGACCTCGGCGACGCGCTCGGCACCCTTCGTGATCACGATGAATTGGACGATCAATAGAATGAGAAAAATGACAACGCCGACGACGAAATTTCCCGCCACAACGAAATTGCCGAAGGTGTAGATGATCTCGCCGGCGTAGCCGTCCACCAGGATCATGCGAGTGGTGGTAATGTTCAGGGAAAGGCGGAAGAGCGTCGTGATGAGAAGCAGGCTGGGAAAGGTCGAGAAGGCCAGAGCGCTCTTCATGTAAAGCGACATGAAGAGAAGAACGCAGGAGATGCCGAGGTTCACCGCGATAAGCGTGTCGAGCAGGAACGCCGGCACAGGCATGATCATCAATCCGACGACCGAGACGATGATCGCCGCGATGTAGATGTCGCCATAGCGCTTCGAGGCGAAGGCGAAACCCTGGAGTTTCAGGAGAATCTGCTCCATCAGGGCATGCCCTCCTCGAAACCGACCTCGTATTCCTTCGTGCGAAGGAACTTTTCGGCTTGGGACGCGGATTTCATCTCATCGCCAAGGCGCTTGGCGGCGAGGGCGGCAACCAAATGGCAAAGCGGTTCCTCCGAGGGCGACAGACCGAGTTCCAAGGCCTTGTCGGCGCTGGCGGCGGCCTCGGAGTTTTTGCCGAGGGAAAGCTGAATCGTGGCCAATGTGCGCCAAGCGGTGGCGCTCATCGCGTCGATCACCGTCATCAACTCGAAATACCCGATGGCCCGCTCGGGGCGTCCGTAGCGGGCGTTCAGGTATCCGAGGAGATGCAGGGTCTCCCGAACGGTCTGAATCGGCATGGCGGCGGCGTCCGACATATTTTTCAGCCACCGACCATGACGCGACGCATGGCCTCGAGGAGTTCGATATTTTCGCAATCCTCGTCGAGGAGCTTGATGCCGGATTGGAAGGATTCGTCCTTGCGGGGGTAGCCAGAGCGCAAGTTGCGCAGCCTCTCGCGGAGCTTGCGAAGATGGCTGGAATACGAGGCCTCCATGACAATCGAGCCGGTGGACTCGCCGGGCCGGAGGGATTCGGTGAGAAAGGCATCGACAGCGCGGTCCTCGAAGAGGCGGGAAAGTTTGCTGGGAACAGCCTGCTCGCTGAGGGCGGGCCTGTTCAATGGCAGCGTCGGGGAACTTTGGCCGCTGGCAGCGTAGGAGACGCGTTCGATCCCTGTTCGAAAATCCAGCGCGCCTGGGTTGGAGACTGATGCCATGGGCGCGGAGACTAAGTGGATTCCGAGATGTTGTGAAGCTTTGTGAGGCGATCCATGGATTCCAAAATCGCGGCGCCCCGCAAGCCCTCCCCGGCCAATGTCTGGAGAAGAACTGTCGTCCGCCCGAATTCGGTCCGCCGGCAGCGAATGGCGGCTCCTCCGGTGTTTTCAAAATGCAGCAACTCGAGCAGCCGGGCCGCGCCGGGAATCCCCGGATACTGGCGCTCGCGGGAGAGGGAAATGTGCAGACGGTCGCCGCGCTCGACGAGGCAAAGCGTGTCGGCCGGCTCGATTTGCAGGACAAGGAAGCCATCTTGGTCAAGGGCGAGGTTAGGCATCCCGAGCAACTCGCCGAATTCGGTGACAGCGGAGGCAATCATCCCAGCGACGCCTCCTCCTGGTCGATCAAGTGGTCGACGGCTCTCTGCATGGAGTCGAGAACGCGTTCCCGTGACTCAGGTTTCTCGTAAACCCTCGGGGGCAACTTGCCCACAATGTCACGGAACTGGGTGAGGAAATTGATGGATGGCTCGTGGGGCGGGAGATTGAAGTCCCTCGCCATCGAGATGAATTCTCCCTCGGTCACGCGGTCGCCCTTTACGGCATCGAGCATACCGGTCATGAGGCGGTAGGGGGCGACAGGCACCGTGCGGTCGGTGGAATTGTGGAATTTCATCATTAAATCCCGGCAGGAATTGTGTGCGTTGCCTAAAAGACGGACCTGCTGGATGCCATCCACCACCTCGTTCAAACGCAGCGGGTCGCCGGATGGCCTTACGGCGGCGAGGTCGGCGGAAAGCGCCGTGGTCAAAAAATCGATTGCCGAGCCGAGACCTCGCTCGAGATCGGGTCCATCGGCGAGTTTTGGATTCCCCGGAATATCCTTTTCACCACTGAAGCGGTGCATGTTGTCCACGATGTAGCGATAGGAGTCCGCGGGGGCCTTGTAGTCGAAAACGGCGGTTCGGTAGAACTCCCGGATATCGCCGGCATCCTCCGGGCGCCCCCCCCCTTCCACCACCTGATTGAGGACCGGGGCGATGTTGTTTCCTGCCAAAATGGCGGAGCCATGCTCGGATTCCAACTTCGCGCCGTATTCGCTGAGCGCCTTGCGGATTTCCTCGCGGGAATGGTCGCCATCCCCTCCCCCTTGGCCGAGATCGGCGGCGGCGGATTGCACCACCCCGAAGCGAACGGAGGGGTCAGGGAAAATATTTTCAAGTTCCTCCGCGAGTTCGGAGGTGTCCTGCTCGCGCTGGGCCTTGCGAAGGAGGGCGAAAAACCGTGCCAGAGCCCCGGAGTTTTGGAGTTCGGGGTATTGGCGCGCCAGGTTGGTCCGCATTTTCTGGGCGCGGTTGTCCATCGCCTGACGCGGTTGGCTTTTCACCGGCGCCTCGTTTTCGGGTTCGAAAAGAAACTTTGTGGGGTCGTTCAAATCCAACCCCGCCTCGGAGGGATTTTTTCCGCCGGCGGTGATTTTGCGACCCTGGTAGGTGCCGATCACATCGTCCAGAGAGGTCTTCACCGCATTGGCCATCACATCGGCCGAACCGACCTGGTAAGCGGAAATACTCGGTGACATGCGAGCTGAACTAGTAGTTTGCGGGCTGCCGGGGCGCAACCCGAAGGATCAAAAAAAATCGACGGGATGTCATGGAGCCGCCGGAACGGCAGTCACGGCCGTGCCATCCTCGATGGCAGACTGATTGGCGGAGATGATTTCATCGTTCACCGTGAGGTCGGTGATCGTGCCGCCTTCGCTCCAGCGGACGCGCGCGAGGGTGCCATTGTCCAACTCCACGGCGATGGGTTTGCGACGGGCGACGCCGTTTTCGACCTTGACCAAATACGGCACGCCGCCGACTCGCAGGATGGCGGTGCTGGGAATGAGCGGGGCGTCCTTGAAGCGGTTGATGAGGAGTTTCATGGTGCCGAACATCCCAGGCATGAGGTCGGCTTTTTGCCCGGCGGCCAATCCCCCGGGGAACACCGGGAGCTTTCCACCCTTGAGGTTGGCCTGCGCCGCGGTGTCCTTCGAAAAAGCCGCGAATTGCTCTTCCGTGCCGTTGAAAAGATCGATCTGAACCTGGCGTGTGCGGTCATCTGTCGTGAACGAGGGCGCGAAGCGGGTCGGCTTGCAGGTGAAAACACGCCCCGGCAGCGCATCCATGCGAACCTCGGCGACGGTGGATTCATCGAGCAGCGTCGCGAATGCCTCGGGAATCTCGGCGGTGACGGTGACAATATCGGTGCGTTGCAAATTCATAATCGGATTCACACCGGGCACGACTGCTGCGCTGGCGACGAACGCGCCAGGATCGAGCGAGCGGGTGGCGACGACGCCATCGAACGGCGAGAGCAATGGAACCAGCGTGCCGGGGGCGACCGATGGCTCGATCTCGACCAATTTCTCCCCGGCGGTCACACGGTCGCCGATGTCCTTTTGGAGAAATTTCACAACGCCCGCTGTGGACGGCAGGAGACCGACGCTGAAGTAGGCGTCGACATTCGCTGGTTGCTCGGTGGTGCTGGTGAGGCCGACGCCAATGCTGGGGCGGATGGTGGTAACTTGGACGCCGGGAGTTTGGGCTGGCAAGGGAAGCGCAACCCCGGCGAGCAACGCCAGGGCCAGAGAGGAGAGTTTGGTTTTTTTCATGTTGGTTTAGGTGAGTGGGTCAGGCGGCGATTTCCCGCTCCACGAGATCATCGACACGCGGGGTCTTGCGAACCAGCGCGGTGTAAAGAACAGGAACGAGGTAAAGGGTGAGTAAGGTCGAGGAAATCAAACCCCCGATGATGGCGCGAGCGAGTGGCGTGGAGGCCTCGGTGCCGCGTTCCAGACCGAGCGCCATCGGAGCCATCGCCAGGGAGGTGGCCAGGAAGGTCATCAAAATCGGACGGAAGCGGGTGGCAGCGGCTTCGCGAATCGCCTCAAGCGCACCGAGGCCGGATTCGCGGCGGCGGCGGTTGGCGAATTCGACGAGGAGCACGCCATTGTTCACCGCGATGCCGATGAGGAATACCGTCCCGAGGAGCGACTGCACATTCAGGCGGGTGCCCGTGAGCCAGAGCATCCACGCGACTCCCACGAATCCAAGCGGCACGCTGCACATGATCACAGCGGGACTCAGCCAGGAACGGAACAGCACGACCTGGAGCAAATAAACCAGCAGCAGCGCGAGGAGCATTCCGATCGAGAGAAGGCGGAAACTTTCATTCATGCGGTTGTATTCCCCCTTCATCGAGAGCCGCATTCCCTCGGGCGGCGTGAAGCCGGAAAGGGCTTTATCGACATCCCCAGCGACGGCGGAAAGATCGCGGCCCTCGGTGTTGATGAGCACATTCGCCACGCGCTTGAGATTCGAGTGGTTGATTTCCACCTCGCCGTTCGTGCGGCGCGGGGTAACGAGTGAGCCGAGGTTCACGCGGGTTCTCGTGGGAGTCGAAACCGCGACAGGCATACCGAGAACATCGTCGAGGGTGCGGTCGAGATTCTCGGGAAATTGGACGCCGACGAAGTATTGGTTGCCGGTGCTGGAATCGATCCAGAAGTTGCGGTTCACCGAGACGCTGGAATTCAGTGCCACGACGACCTGCAAAATCACATCCTCGGCCGCGAGGCCTAGCTGGGCGGCCTTGATACGGTCGACATCAAGCACGAGATACGAGGCGTCGTCGCGCTGGCGGATGCGCACATCGGCGGTGCCGGGAATGGGGCGGACGAGGCCGGCAATCTTTCGGGCGGCAGCGAGAAGTTCGGCAGTCGTCCCACCCTCGATCTCGATGTCGATCGGTGATGTCGCGCCGAGGTTTAGAGCGGTGGAAATCATCCCGCCGGTGTCGAATTCCGCCTGAAGATCGGCAAAGGCGGGATTCTCGCGAAACGCCTTGCGAAGCTGGACCGCATACTCTCCGGCCGACTTCGAGCGCTTGGGCAGCAACTGAACGCGGAGAATCGAGTCCTGCTGGCCCGCATTCGTCGTGTAGGCGGAGGACCAGTCGGGGTTCAGGCCGAGTTCGGAAATAATCGTCGAGCGTTCGTTCGCGGGAATCTGGCTGCGCAAAAACTCCTCAACCTGCTTCACCCGCACCTCGGCGGCGTCGAGACGGAGATTCGAGGGGGCACGTAGCCGGATCGTGATCTGACCTGAATCGACCTGCGGGAAAAACTCGCGACCGATTTTGGGAACAATGGGCAAGGTCAGGCCGAAGAGCGCGAGGACCAGAAGCACGGTGGACTTCGGGTGCACGAGGCACCAGGACAGGCTTCGCGCGTAGATCGAGCCCAGCAGTTCCGGTCCGCTGGCCTCCTCGTGCCGCGCCGTTTTTTCGGGAAGAAATTTCGCACACATCATGGGAACGAAGGTGCGGGAGAGAAGGAACGAGCAGAGCATCGCGAACGCCACAGCCATCGCTAGCGGACGAAACAAAAACCCGCCGATGCCTGGCAGAAAGCCCAGCGGCGCGAGCACCAGCATCGTCGTGCAGGTGGCGACCAGCACCGGCACCATGACCTCCACACAACCATCCAATGCCGCGCGGACGCGGGATTTTCCCAATAGATGGTGGCGGTGGTTGTTTTCCAACTCCACGATCGCATCGTCCACCAACGGGCCGATGGCGAGCGCGAGGCCGCTCAGCGTCATGAGATTCAGGGTGTTTCCCGTGAAGTAGAGCCCGACCACCGCACCGAGCAGCGCCAACGGAATCGAGAGGGTCGCGATGAGGGTCATGCGCCAATTGCGGAGAAAAACCAAAATCATCAGCGAAACGAGTGCCGCGCCGAGGATTCCCTCCACGAAGAGGGCTTTGAGCGATTGCGCCACAGCCACCGTCTGATCCATCACGAGCTTCAGGCTGGTGCCTTTCGGCAGGCGTTTTTCCATGTCGGGAATTTGACGAAGGAGATCCTGCACCACACCCAGGCTGCTCGCCCCGCGCTGGCGGTAGATCGGAACGAAAACCTCCCGCTTTCCATCGACCAGCACGCTGGAGGT
>CAWUMN010000066.1:0-7471 GCA_963923595.1 uncultured bacterium | reverse complement strand
AGTTCCAGTCCAAGCCGAACCACCCGCATCCGCTCTTCAAAGGCTTCATCGCCGCTTCGCTCGCGAACGAGGATTAGAAAACATCGGCGGGCTTTTCGGCACCGCCGGTGGTTGAGATTAAGGGTTGTTGGGATTTTTCAGCCCACCGAGATTTTGCGTGGCTTGATCGCTTCCACCTTCGGCAGGGTGATGGTCAGGATGCCATCCGTGTAGGCCGCCTTCACCTGGTCGCCCTGCACGGGGCAGGGGAGGGTGAGCGAGCGGCTGAAGGCCCCGCGGAAGAGTTCGCACCGGGAGAGCTCGCCTGTCGTTTGCGGATTCCGCTGCCCTGAGACTGTCAGCGTGTCGTCCTCAAGAGAAATGTCGAACTCCTCCTTCTTCATTCCCCCGAGTTCGAGGCTCACAGTCAGGGCGTCCTCGCTCTCATGGACATCCATCGGTGGCACGCGGGTCGCAGCCTGGGTGTTCGAATCGAACGCCGAATCCAGCAAATCCTGGAATGGCGCCAAGCGATTGAACGGGGTCCATGCGGTGAGGGTTGGTGTGGTGTAATGGATGAGTTTCATAGTTGGTTTTTGTTGGTTGGTTGTTTGGAGCGTTGATTTGCTCTGTCGGTAAAAAAGCTAATTCCGTGCCGACATTTTCGGGCTGCTCTTAAAAAAACCTAAACTCCTCAGCAAAAATCTTTACGATGTCTTATTTTTATTCATTCAAAACACCCTTTTGGAATTAATTGGCACAATTATGACGCAAAGCATTTACTCTACTTTAGAGTCGAAATGACACAAATGAATCCATGCCGTGACAACTCGCCACCGGCCCACTAGACATTCCCGGTATGGCCAACAAATCCGGCGAACCACTTGAAATCGAACGCAAATTCCTCCTGACCGGCGAATCTTGGCGGAGTCATGTCGTCGGCGAGCCCAAACGCCTTTCGCAAGGCTACCTGTGCGCGGATGCCGAAAAAAGCGTCCGGGTGCGGATCGCTGGAGATTTCGCCACGCTCACGGTTAAGGGCAGTCGCAACGGCATCTCCCGATTGGAGATGCAATACACGATCCCTGTCGCCGATGCGGCACGCATGCTCGCCCTGTGCGCGCCGCCTTTGATCGACAAGACCCGGCACATCGTGATGCACGACGGGATGAAGTGGGAGGTGGATATTTTCCATGGCGAAAACGAGGGACTGCGCGTGGCGGAGGTCGAATTGGAGTCCGAGGACCAAGCCATTTCGCTCCCGGAATGGGCCGGTCAGGAAGTCTCCGAGGATTCCCGCTATTATAATTCCCAGCTTTCCCGCCAGCCTTTTTCGAGTTGGCCGAAGCCGTAAGGGGTGGATTTCGACTCGCCCCGATCCCTTGGCATCGATAGGATTTTGGTTCGGCGTTTTGTGAGATGATGTCTCCCCAAAAAGTTCGAGTTTTCATCAGCAGTCCCGGCGATGTGGCCGAGGAACGCGAGAAGGCGCGGCAGGTGTTCTCGGTTTTACAAAGACAATACGGCGACCTGGTCGAGTTGGTTCCCGTGATGTGGGAGGATTTGGCGATTCCCGCGACGGCGTCGTTGCAGGAGGGGATCGACCGATTGCTGGAGGATCGGCACCATGTGGACATAGCGGTTTTCATTTTGTGGTCGCGACTCGGAAATCCCTTGGGAAATGCCGTGATGAAACGCGATGGATCCCCGTATTTGAGTGGGACCGAGCGGGAGTTCGACATGATGCTCGCGGCCCATGAACGATCCGGGGGCAAGCGCCCGGTGATCCTCGCCTACACCCGGGAGGACGATGAGGCATTCAGTCGCCACCTCGACATTCGCACCCATGACGAGGAAAGGCTCGAGGAAATGCTTCGCCAGCGCCGGATGGTGAAGCAGTTCATTCGGGAAAAATTCCTCGACGAGCATGGCCGGAGTCTCCGCGCCTACCATATCTACCGCGACCCGGTCGGCTTCGCCCAACGCCTCCACTCGCATCTGCGCGGGATACTTTTCGAATTTCTGAGCGAGCGGGAACCTCTGGCTGTTTGGACCGAGGCGCCCTACAGGGGGCTTGAGGCTTTCGATATTCGCCATGCGCCGGTTTTTTTCGGCAGGGATGAGGAGATTTGCCAAATCCTCCAACGCCTCCGTGAACGAGAGCACGGCGGAGCGGGGTTTGTTTGCATCGTTGGCGCAAGCGGTTCGGGCAAATCCTCGCTCGCTCGCGCAGGCGTTGCCGCGACGCTGGTTCAGAGGTCCTTCGATGACGGCGTGGCTGATTGGCGAGCTGCAGTGATTACCCCGTCAGGATCCGGCGAGGATTTGGCGGCAGGGCTAGCTGCCGCACTTGGCGAGGCGGTTCCCGCTTTGAAAGAAGGTCCGGGCGGGCAGGAACGCCTCGCGAGGTGTTTGGAGCAGGGCAACACGGAGGCGGCGTCGATTCTTTTGGAAAGCGCTTTGGCCTCCGAGGAGCGGCAAATCGGCGGGCCTTTGCGGGTCTTGCTGGTGCTTGATCAGATGGATGAACTTTGGACCGAGGGTTGGATTGCGCCGGAGCAAAGGGAGAGGTTTTTGAAAGCCATCGAATGGCTAGCTTTCGATCCGAGAGCGGCTGTGCTGGCGACCTTGCGGAGTGACTTTTACTCGCAGGCGCAGGCATCCGATGTCTTTCTTCGCCTGAAAGGCGAACGCGGGCATTTCGACCTATCTCCGCCTGGCACAGCGGCTCTCCAGCAACTCATCACTCTGCCGGCTCAGCGCGCTGGATTGCGATTCGAGCGCGATCTGGAAACCGGGCGCACCCTCGATCAAACCATTCTCGAGGATGCGGCTAAGGACTCCGCTGCACTTCCGCTTTTGCAATACGCCTTGCTGGAGCTTCACTCCCGCCGAGACCTAAGGACCGGTTTCCTGACCTTTCAATCCTATCAGGATATGGGCGGTGTCGAGGGGGCTCTCGCGAGGAGGGCTGCGGAATTATTCGATTCTCTTCCCGCATCCTCCCATGAAGCGCTAGGGCAAATCCTCCCCTTGCTGGTTTCGATCGAGGGGGGAACCGATCGACAGGCTGCCGTGCGGCGTAGTGCCTCGCTGGCTGAATTGACCTCCACTCCAGCCAGGAAGCAACTGGTCGAGGAATTGGTGCGTGCCCGATTTCTCATAGCTGGAGCCGGGGTGGCGAGGCTTTCCCATGAGGCGCTGCTGAGGAATTGGGATCGGGTGCGGGAGTGGATTGAGCAAAACCGTGCCTTGCTGCGCCTCCGCTCCCGGATCGAAAAACACCACGCCATCTGGGAAGAATCTGGGCGCGATGAAGGAACGCTTCTCCTCTCCAGTCACGCTCTGGAGGAAGCTTCGTCTCTACTGCGGAGTCGGCCGGAATTGCTCGATCATGGCTGTCGCGAGTATGTCGAGGGTTCGATCGCGCGTCGGCGAAAGAGGCGTTTTCGCGTCGTAGCCCTTGCTGCTGTTGTTCTAGCGACTCTAGGGAGCGGGCTGTTTTTTTGGTGGAATCATGTGAGAACTAGGGAAGAGCGTTTCGCCCGACTCACCGAGGTTTTGGGAGTTCCCGCTGGTGTCGGGAAGTTGGATTACGGCAAATCCTCGGGAAACAGTTCTCATTATCGCGTCGAAAGCTCCCGAGGCAGGGTTCGCCATGTCACTTACCTGAACGGCTCGGGTCAGCCGATGCCGGATGCGGACGCGCCTTTCCAAGCCGCCTCGAGGGAACCGCTGTATCGCGAGGATGGAAGCCTGCAAGCAGTGGTCTTCAAAAATGCCGCCGGCCATGTTTTGGCGCAGCACCGCTACGGGGAGTTGCACGCCCTTCCCGATGGCGGGGCGATGTGTCACCTCGAGATCAAGGGCCCGCAGGGTGGACCTCTCGGCATGGCTGGCGATGACAACGCGCTTTATGCGGTGGACCCAAATCAGAAGAACACAGCGAGATCCGAGGTGACCGCCTATCGGTTGGAGTTCGATAAAAACGGGCATACCACCCGGCGAATTCACCTCAATAATTACCTGTCGCCCCACGCCGATGCTGGTGGTTCGTTCGGGCTCGCGTATTCACGAAATGCCGATGGGCTCGAGACATCCCGCATCACGCTGGGCGAGGGCGGCGAGCCGCGCCCTGATAAAAATGGAGTCGAATCCACGATCTTCCAACTCGGCCCGAATGGGACTGTGCTCGAAACCACCTTCCTCGGCGCTGGTGGATTGCCGATTGTTGGACCCCAGGGATGGCACCGCCGCGCAGTTTCTCGTGATGAAAAGGGGAACCGAATTTCCGAGGAATTCTTCGCCCCAACCGGTGCGAGGGTTTTTAGCAAGAATGGCTACGCCAAACTGGTTGCCAAATTCGACTCGCATGGAAACGAGATCGAAACCGAGTTTTTCGGAGCCGACGGCAAACCTGTTTCCAATACCAACGGAGTCGCAAAGGTGGTTGCAAAATTCAACACCGCCGGGCGTCAGACTGAGGCCATGTTCTTTGGCGTTGATGGTCTGCCTGTGGCCGACAAGACGGGTTGCGCGGGTTGGACCGCTGTCTTTGACGATGCAGGAAATCAAGTGGCTGGTTCTTATTTCGGGGTTGATGGCCAACCAGCTTTTGGCGCCGAGGGCTATGCGAAATGGACTGCGAAGTTCGATGCCGGTGGCCAGCAGGTTGAGCGGGCCTTTTTCGGGGTCGATGGGGAGTCCGTTCTCCACAAGAACGGATATGCACGGTGGGTCTCAAAGTTCGACCAGCGTGGATACCAAACTGAGCGAGCCTATTTCGGGACATCCGGCGAGCCGGTTTTGGACAAGAACGGATGTGCAAAATGGACGAGACGCATCGACGAGTGTGGCAACGAAACCGAGCGGGCGTTTTTTGGTCTCAACGGCGAGCCGGTTGCCGCGAAGGAGGGCTATGCAAAATGGGCGATCAAATTCGACGACCGCGGAAACCAGATTGAACGCGAGTTTTACGGAGTTGATGGCAAGCCGGTGGCCAACCGGAAGGGTTTTGCGAAATGGACATCGAAATTCGATAATCACGGCAATGAAATCGAAGCCGCGCTTTTCGGAGTCGATGGCAAGCCTGTGAAAATCGCTGCGGGCTACGCCAAGTGGACTGCCAAGTTCGATGAGCTGGGGAACGAAATCGAGGGGGCGTGCTTTGGAGTGGAAGGGGAGCCAGTTGTTGGCGCCGATGGCTACGCGATCCGCACGACGAAATACGATCAGAGAGGAAATCCGATTGAGCGGGCCTATTTTGGAACCGACGGCAACCCCATCAAAAACAAGGAAGGATATGCCAAGGTCGTTTCCAAATTCAACGAACGAGGCGAGGAAACCGAACTGGCATTTTTTGGCCCGGATGGGCGACCTGTCCTTAGTGATGTCGGGATTTCAATTGTGAGGGCGAAGTTCGACGATTTGGGAATGCAGAGGGAAACATCTTACTTCGGCACCTCCGGCGAGCCTCTCAATGGCGTCGATGGCTACGCAAGGTGGACCTCGACCTACGATGCCCGGGGAAATCCCACGGAGTTCGCCTATTTTGCAGCCGACGGGAAACCAGTCCGTGGTCACAACGGTGCCGCGATCATTCGAATGGAGCACGACTCGCGTGGAAACGAGGTTTCGATTTCCTACTTGGGCGAGGATGGGCGGCCTCTGCTCAACCAAGAGGGTGTCGCCAGATGGGCCTTGGAATTCGATGAACGCGGAAACGAAACCTCCATTGCCGGATTCGGTGTGGATGGGAGTCCGGCCTTAAGCATCCTGAAATCGCATCGCGTCCGGCAAAAATTCAATCCGCATGGAATGGTGGTTGAAAAAGCCCATTTTGGAGTTCGCGGGGAACCACTCCTGAATGGCCTCGGTTTTCATCGCGAGGTTTTGGATTACGACACCCACTCGCGTCTGATTCGGAAAACCTGGCTGGACCTCCGTGGCGAGCCTGTGATCAATCCCTCTGCGGGTGCGGCAGTTCTGGAATACATCCGGGATATCTACGGGAATCTTGTAGATAGACGCTTTTTTGGTGTGGATCTTCGCATGTTGAGCAACCCGCCGAAGACAAACGAAAGTGATTCGCCGGACTTGGAAACAACGATTCGAGAACTTCGTAGAAAACACAGCGACCAGAATGCCGATGACCTCTAGCTCCAGAGAGACCGTTTCCGCCTCAAACGAGGCCCCACGAGGCGTGGTTGCTGTTTTTTGCGGGCACATGATCGATCGCGAGGGTAGGGCACTGCCGCGTTTCCCTCAGACCCTCGCAGTCTCGGTTTCGGAGAGGATCAAAACATGGCTCCGCGTGAATCCCGTTCGCTTGGCTTTCTCTGGAGCAGCCTGCGGCTCGGACATTCTTTTCCTCGAAGCCGCTTTGGAGGGTGGTGTCGAAATTCATCTTCTTCTGCCATTCGCGGTGGAGGATTTCATTCGGACGAGTGTGGCACCCGGAGGCTCCGAATGGGTCGGGCGCTTTCAGGGGATTCTTTCGAGCGCCAAGACCATCACGATCGTGAACGACGAGGTCGCTGATGTGGAGGGATCGGTCTTCGATTTCGCCAACCGCATGGTAGCGGCCAAGGGAGTGCTCAAGGCCGATGCACTCGGGATGCCTGTGCGGGGCCTCACGGTTTGGAACGGCCTCCGCGGAGACGGGGGTGGGGGAACGGCGGATGCTGTCTCCTGTTGGCTCAAGGCCAGGATTCCCGTGGATGTCATCCACCCCATGAATCCCGCAAACGACGGACCCGCCCGAGGCGAGGAGTCAATTCCATCGGTTCCATTTCCCACCATCCACTCGGCCCTTCCCAACGGCGCGCGGGGTGAGGTGGCGTTCCTGGCGCACTTCCACTTTGCGGCCTATCACAAATTTCCCGAAAAGCTTTTTCCTGTTTTTCAGCGGGCCGTTCTCGATCCAATGGCGTCGTTCCTCGCCGCTTCTGACCACCGTCCCACAGGGCGATACGGGTTTGGCGGCGATTATGTGATCGCCTTTGATGGAGTCCGGTCCGCTCTCGAAGCGGCTAGCGGTGTCTTGGATGCCATTATGCGATCGTTGGCGGAGTCCGAGAGCGGGATTGCGCCTCCGAGTGTGTGCCTGCATGTCGGTCCAGCACAATTCATGGTGAACCCGGTTTTGAACCAATACTGTCACGAGGGCGGCGTCCTGCTCCATGCCGCGCGGGTCGCTCGCCAACTCGAGCCGGGCCAACTTTTTTGCACCGAGCCCTTCGCTGCGTTGTCTTCGCTCGAGGCTGTGCGCCACTTCCGCTTCGTTTCCACTGGATCAGCCGACAAGGTTTTTGCCGTTCTCCAATCGTAATTTCCTGCATCTATGAAACGCATTGTCATTCTTCCCGACGAATCCCTGGAGCCTATTGCCGGTCAGTTGCGATTGAGGTTGGAATCAATCGCCCGTGAGGTTTCTGCGGAAAACCTCCCCGATCTTGTGGATTCGCTTTCCACCGGTCTTCTCGTCAATGCC
>CAWUMN010000065.1:0-7490 GCA_963923595.1 uncultured bacterium | reverse complement strand
GCCGAGCCCCGGGACACCTTCAACCCTGCGGGAAAAAGATCCGCAGGACGGGTCGCAAAAATTTCAGGCGTGTGTTCTGTAACCTGCATCGGCTGGGGTGCTAATCAATTCACAAAAAGCGCTTTCAACCCCAACACTCATATCTGCTCCCGCGCTTCGGGCAATTTTTTTGTTTTATTCGCATGGGGGACTTGGCTTGACCCCTCACGACCCCGTTGGCAGTCTCGCGCGCCAGTTCCTTGAGCCATCTCGCTAAATTCCGATTTCCAATTCTTCTGATCGTGCTCGGCACTATTCTGATCCCGGCTTCTTTTTCGTGGGACACCCCAGTGCGCGAGACGCTCGTCGCCTCCCAAGGCCCGGATTGGAAAAAATCCCCCCTGCGCAAAAGCTATGAAGTCACCCGTAAGTGGGGTGATTGGCCTCAGATCATGCTCGTCGGAGCGCTGGGTTTTCTCGTGGCGAAATGGCGAGGCAACCGCCGCTGGAGCCGCATTTTCCTCGCCGCGATGGTCGCCTCCACGCTCGCCGGCATGATCGCCAACGCCTCTCGGCTCACCACCGGCCGAACCCGCCCCCGCGAAAGCCCCAAGATCGAGCAAGGCTTCTACGGCCCGTGGCACGAGGGCCGCTGGCTCATCGGCGAGCCCGCCTACAATTCCTTTCCCTCTGGTCACACTGCCACAGCGTTTGGATTCGCCGCAGTGATTGTTTTTGCCTCGCCGGCCTGGGGTGCGGTGGCAATTGTCGCCGCGAGTGCCGTGGCCGGCGCCAGCATCGGAATTGGAGCCCACCACCCCTCGGATGTGGTGGTTTCGATTCTTTTTTCTTTCGCGGTTGGTTGGGTTGTTTGGAGTTTTTTCGAAAGCCGCGACCCGTTAAAAAAGGAATTGCGCCCCCCGGGACTCGAACCCGGAACCAATTGATTAAGAGTCAACTGCTCTACCATTGAGCTAGGGACGCGTAAAATTTGAACGGGGAGAATAGAATGACCTTGCCTGAGAGCGCCATTCTTTTTTGTGGCGAATTTTTTTCGGTGGGGGTCTGCGGGGCGGAGTGTTATTCGGGGCGATCCACGCAGGCGGTGGCGAGGGCGGCCATACCTTCGCTGCGGCCGAGGAAGCCGAGGGATTCGTTCGTGGTGGCTTTGATGCCGATACGGTTCGGGGGAAGGCCGAGGGCGGTGCCGACGCGTTCTTTCATTAAGGCTAAATGGGGGGAGATTTTGGGTTCCTCGGCGATCAGAGTGGCGTCGATGTTGTGGAGACGGATGGATTTTTCGTCCAAATGCCCCCGGACGCGGCGGAGGATTTCGAGGCTGCTGATGCCGCGGATGGCTGGGTCGGTGTTGGGAAAAAGGTGGCCTATGTCGGGTTCGCCGGCGGCGCCAAGGAGGGCGTCGGCGATGGCGTGGCAGAGCACATCGGCGTCCGAGTGGCCGTCGAGCCCGAGCGGGTGGGGGATGACTACGCCGCCGAGGACGAGCGGGCGGTCCGCGACGAGGCGGTGGACATCATAGCCAATGCCGGAGGCGATCATTCGAGGCCGAGGTCGATTTTGCCGCTGGAGGCGACGATGGAGTATTTCTCGGGAAGCGAGGTGTGGGGTTGCATGTCCACGCGTCCGCCGGCGGATTCGACGAGAAGGATTCCGGCGGCGACATCCCAGAGGCTGATCATGTTTTCGATGTAGGCGTCGAGGCGGCCGCAGGCGACATAGGCGATGTCGAGGGAGGCGCTGCCCATCATGCGGCATTTTTTCGCGGTGCGGACCATTTTTTCGAAGAGGGGCATGCCGCGATTGATGGTGTCGATGTTTTTGGAAACGCCAACGGAGATGGTGGCTTCGGAAAGCGAGGCACGGGAGCTGACGGCGATCGGTTGGCCGTTGAGGAGGGCGGGGGAGCCGCGCTGGACGCTCCACATCTCGTCGCGCATGGGGTCGTAAATGACGCCGACGAGGATTTGGCCGGCCTTGCGGAGTGCGATGCTCACGGCGAAATGCGGGATGTTGTAGAAAAAATTCACGGTGCCGTCGATGGGGTCGATGATCCACTGGTGCTCGGCGGACTGGTCGCCGCGGATGCCTTCCTCGCCGTAAATGGCATGGTCGGGGTGGCGGTCGAGGATGATGGATTCGATGATTGCCTGGGTGCGTTTGTCGAGTTCGAGCTTGATGTCGTGGGCGAGGTTTTCATCGACATGGAGGGGCTTGCCGAAATTGGCCCGGAGGAATCCGCCGGCGGCTTGGGCGGCGTCGAGGGCGGTTTGCAGGTAGGCGTCGAGTGTCATTCGCGTGTCATATCGGCGGGGCCGCGAGGGCGGGGCAAGATTTTTCCGATGCTTGCGGGTCCGCCGGGCGGTCGCTAGTCTCAACGCATGATGTTCGCCCCGACTTTCACCGCGCCCTTGCTTCCGCCATGCTGCTGAATCGCGACCAGATCGAACTTCTCCTCGGCGACATGGATTACATCCTGCCCCGCACGGCCTGCAACAAGTTCCCGATCACCAAATCCCGCATCCTCCGTGAAATCGAGCGCGACTCGGACATCCTGCTCGACCTCGTGGAAGGCATGAGCGAGGCGGATGCCAGGTTTCTCAGCGTTCCGCCTTCGACGCTGCGCTCGTTGATCTCGCGCCGCTCCCGGGGGGTGGTGGCCGAAGCCGCTGCCGGGCCGGATTTGTTCACGGCATTTGCTTGAGGAAGCGTTCCTCGACCCGTCCAGCGGAGTCAAAATAAATGCCCTCTGCCTCAAGAAGTAGGCGTTTGCGACTCCATGCGGCTCCCGAGGTTTTCCCGAAAAACCCGCCGAGCGAGCCGTCCGAGCGGACGACACGGTGGCATGGCACCTCCGGCGCGAAGGGGTTTTTTCGAAGGGCTTGCCCGACGGCGCGTGCTGATCCGGAGCCGATCGCCGAGGCGATGTCGCCGTAGGTCGAGACCCTGCCGCGCGGGATTTTTGCGACGGCCTCGTAGACGCGCGATTCGAAATTTGTCGGGGTTTTTGCGGGTTGCCTCGTGGATGGCATGGGATAATTTGGCGGCGCCATGAAATCCAAACTCTCCCTTCGTCTTCATTGCAATTTCGTTCTGGCCCTTGCCGCTTTATTTGTGACCTCCCTGCCGCTGGTCGCGCAAGACTCGCCGTCCGGCCCCTATACTCTTCCGCCGCTGCCCTACGCGCCCGAGGCCCTCGAGCCACACATCGACGCCGAGACGATGCGAATCCATCACGACAAGCACCACAAAGCCTATGTGGACAACGCCAACAAGCTCCTCGCCGACCAACCCGAACTCTCGAAGCTCAGCCCCGAGGAGCTTTTGGAAAATCTCGACAAGGCCCCAGAGTCGATCCGCGCGGGCTTGCGTAACAATGTCGGCGGCCATGTGAACCATTCGGCCTTCTGGCTGATGATGTCGCCAAAAGGGGGCGGTGAGCCGACCGGCGATCTTGCGAAGGCGATCGACTCGACCTACGGGTCGTTCACAGATTTCAAAAAGCAATTCACCGATGCCGCGATGAAGCGCTTCGGAAGTGGATGGGCGTGGCTCGTGGTGAAGGATGGAAAACTCTCGATCCTCTCGACCCCGAATCAGGATCCGCCATTGCTCGAGGGCTACAGCGCGATCCTCGGCCTCGATGTGTGGGAGCACGCCTACTATTTGAAATACCAGAACCGCCGTGGCGACTACGCCGCCGCCTGGTGGAATGTCGTGAACTGGCCGTATGTCGCCGAGCTTTACGCCAAGGCGAAGTGAACCGGCCTGACAATGACTGCCACAGCTGACGCTCCGCTTCCGGCGAACACCCGGCTTTCTGACAGCCCGCTCCGGCGTGTGGCGTCGCGGTTTTTTTCAAACCGCCTTGCGGTGGCCTCCCTGGGATTCATTGCGTTCTTTTTTGCCGTCGCCCTCGCCGCCGGGATACTCCAACTCTTCGGCCTCCCGATGCCGATGGATCCGAATGCCACCAATCTCGCCGCAAAGCTCCAGCCTCCCTCGGCCGCGCATTGGCTCGGCACCGACAACCTCGGCCGCGATGTGCTTTCGCGCATGGTCGCAGGCTCCACGATTTCGCTGACAGTCGGCTTCGTGGCCATGGCTGTTTCGCTCGGTATCGGGATCATCCTCGGCGCCGTGAGCGGTTATTTCGGTGGCTGGATCGACAATGTCCTCATGCGAATCGTCGACGCGCTCCTTTGCTTTCCCTCGTTTTTTCTGATCCTGAGCGCCATCGCCATCCTCGGGCCAAACATCTGGATCATCATTGCGGTGATCGGCCTGGTCAGTTGGACCGGCACCGCGCGCCTGGTCCGCGCCGAATTTCTCACCCTTCGAGAGAGCGAATATGTCCGCGCCGCCCGCTCCATGGGCCAGAGCGGTTGGAGGATCATCTTCCGCCACATCCTGCCAAACGCCTCCGCGCCGATCTTCGTCACGGCCATCGTCAGCATTCCCGATGCCATCCTTGTCGAGTCGGGGTTGAGTTTCCTGAGCTTCGGCGTGCCCCCGCCGCAAGCCACTTGGGGAAACATCATCGCTGATGGAAAAACCTACATCCTCGACGCCTGGTGGCTGATTGTGTTTCCCGGCCTCGCCATTTTCGCCGCCTCGCTCGCCTTCTACATCGCCGGAGACGCCCTCCGCCGCGCCGCCGAAACCCGTCCGCAATGAACGCTCCGCTGCTCCAAGTCGAAAACCTCTCCATCAACTTCCGCACCGAAAACGGCCTCGTCGAAGCCGTTAAACGCGTTTCGCTCTCGCTCGAGCACGGCGGTTCGCTGGCCATCGTCGGCGAGAGCGGCAGCGGCAAAAGCGTCACAGCCCTCTCGCTCGCCCGCCTGCTCCCCACGCCGCCCGCCGAGTTTGCCAGTGGCTCGATCCGCTTCGAGGGACGCGACATTCTGGCCTTGTCCCAGGCGGAACTGCGCGCCGTGCGTGGCGGCGGGATCGCGTATGTGTTTCAAGAGCCCGCCACCTCGCTCAACCCCGTCTACACGATCCGCAGCCAGATCGCCGAGGGCATCCGCCTCCACCGCCCCGAGGTCAAAAATCCCGACGCCGAGGTCGCCAAGTGGCTCGGCGCCGTCGGCATCGTCGACCCCGAAAAACGCATGCGCGACTACCCGCACCAGCTCAGTGGCGGCATGCAACAGCGTGCAATGATCGCCATGGCCCTCGCCTGCCGTCCCCGCCTGCTCGTTGCCGACGAACCCACCACCGCGTTGGATGTCACGATCCAAGCCCAAATCCTCGCCGAACTCCGCCGCCTCCGCGCCGAGTTCGACATGGCGCTAATTCTGATAACCCACAATTTCGGCATCATCCGAGGTCTCTGCGACCGCGTCGCTGTCATGTTCCGCGGCGAGATCGTGGAAACCGGCGAAACCGAATCCGTCCTGAACAACCCACAGCACCCTTACACGAAAGCCCTCATCGCCTGTGTCCCACGCCTCGGCACAAAACAGCGCCGCCTGCGAACGATCGACTACAACTGGGAAACCGCCACCGCCAAATGACACTCGAACGCGTCAAATACATCATCTGGGCCAAAGACCTCGCCCGCGCCGTGAATTTCTACACCGCGCTCTTCGGCGCCAAGGTCACCCGCCAAAACGAAAACCTCGCCGAGCTCGACATCGCCGGCTCGACTCTGGGTATCCACAGCGGCGGCGAGGACGAAAACACTTGGACCGGCCTCGCCTTCCAAGTCCCCGATGTCCTCGCTGGAGCTGCCGAACTCGTCAGCGCCGGAGGCGTCCTCCGCCACGAACCCATGGGCGACCAACCCGGCGAACCTCCCCACCTCGCCCTCTGCGCCGACACGGAGGGCAACCAAATCATGCTCACCCGCCGCCGGCATTAACCAAATCGACGGGAATCCCCCTTTTTTCACATCCAGGCGAGGGTTTTTGCTGCTCATAAACCGCAAGCCGCTTTTCCTGCAGCGGAATTCCAACCATCTTTCGATCTTTCAGTTATCTGGATCGGAATAGCCGCCGCATTGCTGATTCACGGGCGCGATTTGAGGATGGCTTCGCGATACGGCAGCGCAAAAGGGTAAACTGAAAACGCAAAATGGCTCTATCTGCGTTATCTTGGTTATGGCATAGATTGAGAGGTGGTCCAGCCCCCATGCAGTTGAAATCAAACCAACCAATCAGGAGTAAAAAAACATGATCGCCAGAAATTCAAATGCGCTCCGGATCTCGATGGCGTCCTTGCTTGTCGCGGCCGCATGATGGGAGCTTCAGCACGAAGTCAGGACGGTGGCTGCCTCGGATTGTATGAGAAGGAAGGCCAGGCTTGGGTGCGCGGTTACCAAGTGCCCGGTGCCGGAGGCACTCGCTTCCGCGATGGGGAGATTTTCAACGAGCCGATCCAGAATCTGAAATAAGTCCGAAAAATACCCATGAGATTTCCCCGAAAAATCCTATCGCTAGCCTTGGCGATTGCGTTCCAGGCGGCGGCGGCCTCGGAATCCTCTATTCCTCCATTCGCGCAGGGCGACCTCGTGGCCTTTGCCGGAGACAGCATCACCAGCGGCGGCACCTACCACAAATACATCTTCACCTACTGGGTGACGCGGCATCCGGAGCTGGAAGTGCGGTTTCGAAACAAGGGCATCTTCAGCGATTTCGTCCACGGCGGGATCGGGCGATTGGACTCCGATATTCTGAAGGAAAAGCCGAATAAGGTCGTGATCAACTTCGGCATGAACGACTCGGGGGCTAGCTATCGTCTGGACCTCTTCGGCATCGATCAACCGGACGGGACGGTGTTGCAGAAGCGCCGAGAGACCGTGGCGACCTACCGCACGAACATGGAAAAGCTCCTTGGGCTGCTGAAGGAACGCGGCATCACGCCCGTGCTTGTCGGTCCCTCGATCTATGACAACACGATGAAAGCCGAGGTCATGAACAGGACCGAAGCCAATACCGGCATCCAGGCGTGCATCGAGGAACTCAAGGTGTTGAAAACCAAAAACGGCCTCGGCTTTGTGGATTTCAACGCGCCGATGCTGGAGGTGAACGCGCGCATGCAGGCGCAAAACCCGGCCTTCGGTCTCGCGGGCGTGGACCGCGTGCATCCGGGTCCGGAGGGCCACTGGGTCATGGCCAGCGAGTTTTTGAAGGCTCAAAATGCCTCGCCGGTTGTCGCCAGCGCAAAGGTCGATGCGAGCCAAGGTGACGTTTTGGAGAAAGACAACTGTGCCATCGAATCGTTGCTGGCCGCTGATGGCAAAGTTTCCTTCGACTACCTGCCGCGGGCGCTGCCGCTGCCCGTCAATGACGAGTATCGGCGTGGCGAGAAAGTCATTCCGATTACGGAAATCCTCAACCGGGAAATCCTCGCGATTGAAGGCCTCAAGCCGGGCCATTATGCGCTTCTCTTGGATGGTCAAAAAGCCGGGGATTTTTCGGCAGAGGAACTAGCCGCCGGCATCAACATCGCCACGCTCGAGTCCAACCCCGGCCAACGACGCGCCA
>CAWUMN010000064.1:0-7496 GCA_963923595.1 uncultured bacterium | reverse complement strand
CCAAGCAACCCCACCGCAGGGTGGCGATCTACCAAACCTATCAAGTCGTCTTGTTCAAAGCGGGGTTTCATTATCGAAAAACTTCCATGGCATGGAATAATTTCAAGGATTAATCTCGAGAAAATTCGTGGGTTTTTCCTTTCCCATTGGTCTGGCGGGAGAGGATTTTGGTTTCACAGGAAACTTCCCGCCGTAAGCTCTCACTTCACAAAATCCCCATGAAGCGCCTCGGTATTTTGGCTTTTGTTGCCGCCTGCCTCCTCTCCCACCCGCTGCTCGCCTGTTCGGGCTGCCGGGCAGATGGGAACGACTCGGCCGCTTCGAGCCCGGGCGCTTCACCCGACGGCATCGGCAAATATCACATGGGGCGGGAGATCGCGAAGGTCATGGGGCACGAGGGGATCGATTGGCTGGAACGCGACAACCGCGAGGAAGA
The DNA here is from genome assembly GCA_963923595.1 of uncultured bacterium. Lineage (GTDB taxonomy): Bacteria > Verrucomicrobiota > Verrucomicrobiia > Chthoniobacterales > Terrimicrobiaceae > UBA967. Next base: position 7,060 of record CAWUMN010000064.1, on the reverse strand, counting down.
GGAGGCGCCGAGTCGCGGCATCGCCGCTCTCGCGTTGGAGCCGGATGATGTCATCGCCGATGTGGGCGCTGGGTCGGGCTACCACACTTTCCGGATGGCGCCGTTGGTTCCCAAGGGACGCGTGGTGGCGGTCGATATCCAACCCGAGATGATTGCCTTTCTCGAAGCCCGCGCGAAGGAACTCGGCCAAACGAATGTGCAGCCCCACCTCGGCGCCATCGACGGGGTTCGTCTGCCCGCGGAGTCGATCGACCTGGCCTTGATGGTCGATGCCTACCACGAGTTTTCGCACCCGGCCGAGATGCAGCAATCCCTGATGGAGGCTCTACGCCCGGGCGGGCGGGTCGTCCTTTTGGAATACCGTGCCGAAGATCCCAGCGTGCCGATCAAGCCGCTGCACAAAATGAGCGAGGCCCAAATCCGCAAGGAATTCGAAGCCGCCGGATTTATTTGGAAAAAAACCCACGAATTCCTCCCCTGGCAACATCTGGTGGTTTTTGAAAAACCCCGGAAGTAAACGCCGGCTTGGTTGGTATCGTTTTTTTCTGCGGAGGACGCGATCCCGTTGCCAAAAAACCGACCCTGCCCCTGCCTGCGGATGGGTGCGGGCGTTTTGTCGAATCCCGAGGAAATCGGATTTTGATGGTTGCCGTTTGGATGCCCTGCTTCGATGTTCGAGTCGGTTTCCGGGAACATGTTCGAGGAACCGCCCACCGTTTGATGCGATCAAATTCCATGCCTATGGACTCCGCTTTGCAGGAAAACACCCTTCCCGGCAGGCTCTTCGTGCCCGACCACACCCCGCGGCCCGATTGCCTCGCGCGCATCACCCATCTGGGCGTCGGGGCGCACCACGACGATCTCGAGTTCATGGCGTTCCACGGAATCGTTGAATGTTTCGGAAAAGCCGACCAGTGGTTCGGCGGGGTCACCTGCACCGACGGCAAGGGCAGTTTCCGCAACGGGGCATTGGCGGGCCTCAACTCCGGGGAATTGGCCCAAAGGCGGTCCGACGAGCAAATCGAAGCGGCCCGGATCGGCGGCTATGGCGCCATGATCCAGCTCGACCACCCCAGTTCCCTCGCCACGAATCCGGCCGACACCACCTTGCGCGACAACCTTTTTCAAATCCTCCGCGCCATCCGGCCCCACATCGTCTACACCCACAACCCCGCCGACAAGCACGCCACGCACCTCGGCGTCTTTTCCGCGCTCCTCAAAGCCCTCCGCAGCTTGCCTGCCGCGGAACGCCCCGCCCGACTCATCGGTTGCGAGGTCTGGCGGGATTTGGACTGGATAGGCGACAGCGAGAAAATCCGCATGGATGTGAGCGGCCACGAGGCACTCGCCGAAAAGCTGAACGCCGTCTTTGTTTCCCAGATCGCCGGCGGCAAACGCTACGACCTCGCCGTCACGGGCCGCCGCGCCGCCAACGCCACTTTCCACGAGCCGCGCCAGGGGGATGCCTCCACCCAAATCCTCGTCGGCATGGACCTCTCGCCGCTTTTGCGCGACGACTCGCTCGACCCCGTGGAATTCACGCGCGGTTTCATCCGCCGCTTTGAAAATGAAGTTACCGCGGCCCTGTCCCGCTATTTCAGAGCCTGAAGCCATTAAGATTTTCATCCAACCCGCCCGGATGCTGCCGCCATGAATCCCGCCTCCGCGCTCCAGTTTCTCGAGCGGGCGGTGTTCTGCCTGGACGAGGCCGCCGCCTCAATGTCGCATCATCATATGACATGACGCGACAGCCAAAAACCGCAAGGATAACGCCGCATCTATGAAACAATTCCTCGCCACCCTCTCGCTTTGCCTCGCCTCGCCCGTGCTCTTTGCCGCCGATCCCGCGCCGGCCGCGACCCCCGACTACGCTGCCATGCGCGCCGAGGTCGAGGCGCTCGCGAACCTGACCACGCCTCCAAAATACGAAGTCGTTGAGAGCCCCGACGCTACTCCGAACCTCAAGCCGATCCTTTACTCGGGCCTCGATTACCAGGGCAAACCGACCAAGGTTTTCGCCTGGCTCGGCGTTCCCCAAAACCCAACCGGCAAGGTTCCCGGTGTGGTTCTCGTCCATGGTGGCGGCGGGACGGCCTCGAAGGCATGGGTCGAAAGCTGGAACAAGCGGGGCTATGCCGCGATCAGCATGTCGCTGGAGGGGCATGACGACAAGAAAGCCCCGCTGCCCAATGGCGGCCCCTCACGCCCCGGCATCTTCGGCGACAGCGCCGCTCCGATCAAAGACCAGTGGATGTATCACGCCGTGGCCGACGCCACGCTCGCCGCGGCCCTGCTCCGCAGCCTTCCCGAGGTCGATCCCGAAAAAATCGGCATCAACGGGTGCTCGTGGGGCGGCATCATCACTTCCACTGTCATCGGCATCGATCCTCGATACGCCTTCGCCATTCCGGTCTACGGTTGCGGCGGTCTCGATCTGATCCCGAACCAATACGGTGGCTCCCTCTCAAAAAATGATGTCTACAAAAAGGTCTGGGACGCCAACCTCCGCCTGGAGAGGGCCCGCATGCCGATCCTCTGGCTCTCGTGGCCGCAGGACGCCCACTTCTCGATGGAGGCGCTTGCCAAATCCCGCAAAACCGCTGGCGAGAGCAACTCCCTGCTTTGCCTGATCCCTGGAATGGGCCACGGAAATTTGAGCGATCGCCCTGAGTGGTTCGCCTTCTCGGACAGCGTCGTGAAGGACGGCAAGCCCTGGATTCGCGAAGAATCCACCGAACTCCAGGATGGAAAAATCAAGGCCGTCTTTGAAACCAAGACTCCGTTGGAATCCGCATCCCTCGTCAGCACCTCCGACACCGGCCACACCGGTTCCCGCAAATGGACCGTGACCCCCGCCACCCTCACCCAAGATGACGACGAGTGGACCGCCGAAGCCGCCGTGCCTGAAGGAACCACCGCCTGTTTTCTGAATGTGATCAACGGCCCGGTCACGACTTCCTCGGGCTACATCGAGATCAAATAACCACAGAGCCTTTGTAGCTGCCCGGCTCTGTTTTTGGGCACGTCGAAAAACCATGCAAATCATCCGCTACCTCGATTCCCATGGCACCACCCATTTCGGCGCCCGGAAATCCGACGGCAACGCCGTTCGTTGCACGGGCGAGCTTTTTTCCGGCCTCCGGGAAACGCCCGAGCCCGCCGATGTGGCGAAACTCCTCGCGCCCCTCGCGCCCGCCCAAATCCTCTGCATCGGCCTCAACTACCGCCAGCACGCCGCCGAGACGAAGATGGCGATTCCCGAGCGCCCGATTCTGTTTTTCAAAGGCGTCCACACCGTCCAAAACCCCGGCGACCCCATCGAAATCCCCGTCGCCGCCGCGAGCCAAAAGGTTGATTACGAATGTGAACTCGCCGTCGTCATCGGCAAGCCTTGCCGCAATGTGAAAGCCTCCGAGGCCCTCGACTATGTCCTCGGCTACACCTGCGCCAACGATGTCAGCGCCCGCGATTGGCAGATCCAATGGGGCGGCGGCCAGTGGTGTCGCGGCAAAACCTTCGACACCTTCTCTCCGCTCGGTCCCTGCCTCGTCACCGCCGATGAAATCCCCGATCCCCAAATCCTCGGCATCCGCACCATCCTCAACGGCGAAACCCGCCAGAATTGCCACACCGGCGACATGATCTTCAGCGTCGCCCAACTCATCGAATTCCTCAGCGCGAGCAACACCCTCCCTCCCGGCACCGTCGTCCTCACCGGCACGCCCCACGGCGTCGGCATGGCCGCCAAGCCCCCCGTCTGGCTCCAGCCCGGCGACTCGGTCACCATCGAGATCGACCGCATCGGCGCCCTCACCAACCCGGTCGCCCTCGAAAACCTCTGAACCCAACCCTGCCTCCTCATCGTTCCGGAAAATTCCAGCACAAGAAAAGACCCTCGCCGCTCTTTTAACCTGTTCTTTTATGAATAAAACCACGCTCGCCCTCGCCGCAGGGCTCGCGCGAATTCCGGCGAACACCCAAGCGAAAGTCCTCGTGGAAAACCTCCGCCTCGTCGGCAACACCTCGTCCTCGATCAAAAACCCGGTCATCCACGCCGGCGCGGGAACTTTGAAAATCGAAGGCGAGGTCAAAACCGACCAATACCTCTGGTATCAAGGCGGCGACACGGTCGGAGTCTACGACCTCGATTGGCACCTCGTCCAAAACCTCCCTGTCGAGCGGAAGGATTACGAGATCGACCATGGCTTCAACGAATTCTGGATCGACGGCGAGGCTGCCAACCCCGCGCCGTGGTTCGATGTGCAATTCATCGCCAAAGGCGAAACCACGAAGATCGAGGACAAATCCCCCGATCCCGCGCCGGCCAAATAACCGTTATTTTGACATTCAAAAGACGAACAGCCCCGGGAGAGGATTCCCCTTTCCGCGCCCGTTATTCTTCTGAAAATCGAAACAGATTGTTCTGGTTTTCGTTATTCTTAACGAACGGGGCATTTGCCATCGTCACCGCTCTTCGTCGCGGCACCAATTCCCAAACGTATTCAAAACTATGAAACAAACCTCAATCGCCCTTGCCGTCCTCGGCTCCCTCGCCCTGCAAACGCCCGCAATTTTTGCTGAGGACAAACCAGCCGCGCCCGCGCCCGCCGCGACACCTGCCGCCACGCCGAATCCCGATCCCTACGCGAATGAAACCAAGGCGGAACGCGACGCCCGCATGGCTTGGTGGCGCGATGCCCGCTTCGGTTTGTTCATCCACTGGGGCGTCTATGCCGTTCCCGGCGGCATCCACAATGGCAAGCCCGTCGATGGCTACGGCGAGTGGATCATGGAAAAAGGCAAAATCCCGGTCGAGGAATACAAAGCCTACGCCGCGCAATTCAACCCCACCCAATACGACCCCGAGGCCTGGGTGGCCCTGGCCAAAAAAGCCGGCATGAAATACATCGTCATCACCGCGAAGCACCACGACGGCTTCGCCCTCTGGCCCTCGGCTGTGAACGATTGGAACATCGGCTCCACACCCTACAAGCAAGACCTCCTCAAACCCCTCGCCGAAGCCTGCAAAAAACATGGCATCAAACTCGGCTTCTACTACTCGCAGGCCCAGGATTGGAACAATGGCGGCGCCTGCTCGCAGGACCCCAACAACAAGCGCACGATGGACCAATACATCGACGAGATCGCCGTCCCGCAGGTGCGCGAGCTTTTGACCAACTACGGCGACGCCCCCGCCATCCTTTGGTGGGACACCCCGGCGGCGATGAACGAGCCACGCTCCGCAAAGCTCATCGAGCTCCTCAAACTCAAGCCCGGCATCATCCACAACAACCGCCTCCTGAAGGTGGCCCCCTGCGGGCAGGTGGATATGGAAAAGCTCAAATCCGGGAAGCGCGAACCCTACGCCGGCGACACCGAGACCCCTGAGCAGCACATCCCCGCCACCGGCCTTGGCAACCACGATTGGGAGGCTTGCATGACCATCAACCACACCTGGGGCTACAAGAGCGATGACCACGAGTGGAAATCCACCCAAGTCCTTCTCCAAAACCTCATCGACATCGCCAGCAAGGGCGGCAACTACCTCCTCAATGTCGGCCCCACCGGTGAAGGCCTCATCCCGCAAGCCTGCGTCGAGCGTTTGGAGGAAATCGGCAAGTGGATGGACGCCAATGGCGAATCGATCTACGGCACCGGCGCCAGCCCCTTTCCGAAGCTCCCCTGGGGCCGTTGCACTACGAAGAAAACCGAAGTCGGCACCACGCTCTACCTCCATGTGTTCGATTGGCCGAAGGACGGCAAGCTCCTCGTTCCCGGCCTTGAGAGCAAAGTCCAATCCGCCCAAATGCTCGTCGGCGGAGAGAAATTGCAATTTGAAAAAACCGCCAACGGCGTCGTGGTCGATGTCCCCGAAAAAGCCCCCGATGCCAACGCCTCGGTGATCAAAATGGAGATCGTCGGCAAGCCCAAGGTCGTCCAAATGTTCATCAAGCCCGCCGCCGACGGTTCCATCGTCCTCCCCGCCTCGCTCGTCGATTTCGCCGATCCTAAAAAAGGCCATTCTCCCAGCCTCCAAGCCTCCAGCAGCGGGATGGAAATCAGCTCATGGAGCAATCCCGAAGCATCGGTCAGCTGGTCCTTCAAAGGTCTCCAGGAAGGCGACTACGAGGTTTTGGCCGAAATCTCCGGACCCGACAACGCCAAGGCTACGCTGGAAGTCGGCCCGGCAGCCCCGGCCCTGAATGTCGATGTCTCCGGCATCCAGAAAACCCAAGAGGCGGTGGATATCGAACAGATCCCCGTGAACTTCACCGCCACGGGCGACTACAACAAATTCGAAACCCAGGCTCTCGGCCAAATCGAAATCGAGGACGGCGGTGATACAACCCTCTCGATCCGCCCCGATGCCCAGGCTTGGAAACCCGTGAACTTGAAAAAAGTCATCCTGCGGCCGGCGAAGTAAGCCCGCACTTACCAAGCCGCTCCCTGTGAAAAAACTCCAGATCCTCGCGCTCGCTGCCTTGGTGAGTTGGTCCTTGGCTTTGCAGGCCGCGGACCTCGGCAAACACAATGTCGTCTGGGACTCGCCGTCGAAGGACTCGCTCGACTCGATGCCGCTCTCGGGGCGGTTGGGAGCGGGGGCGAATGTGTGGGTTCAGGATGGCTCGATCTGGATTTATCCCTCGCACAATGGCGCGTATGACGAGCAGGGGCGGTTGCTGAAGCTCGGTTGCCTACGCATCACGCCGGAGGGGCTCAAACTCGGGCAGGCGGGCTTCCGCCAGGAACTCGTTCTCGCGAATGGCACGATTCTGATCGGGCAGGGGGATTTCCAGGCGGCGCTCTGGTTTGCCGGGGAAACGCTGATGTTCGAGTCCCGCACGGCCAAGCCGATCGCCTACGAGGTGGCGTTCGGCACCTGGCGTGACAGGAGGCGCGACGGCATCCTCGTGGATGTATTTGGCAGCACGCGGCAGACCTTCATGCCGGATCAAGTCCAACCGACCAAAGAGGGCTTCGTGTGGTTCCACCGGAATTCGGACTACCCGATCGACTTGGCCGGAAAGGCGAAACGCCAGGGAATTCCTCCCGAGGCGGT
>CAWUMN010000063.1:0-7814 GCA_963923595.1 uncultured bacterium | reverse complement strand
AAACCAAAGCCTCGCGGAAGGGCTCCAAAATCTCGCGGTTCACGAGGATTCGCTGGACGCTGATGCACGACTGGCCGGCGAAGCCGAACGCCGCGCTCGCGATTTTGGGAACCGCCGCGCGCCAGTCGCCATCGGGTTCAACGATGACCGCCGCGTTGCCGCCGAGTTCGAGGGCGACTTTCATTTTTCCAGCGAGGCTCTTGAGCTGCCAACCCACCTCGGCGCTACCGGTGAAGCTCAGCATTTTCAGGCGTGAATCCGAAAGGAGTCCGGCAACCAGCGAGTGGTCGAACGGAACGACATTCACCTGTCCGGCAGGCACGCCCGCCTCGTCCAAAACCTCGGCGAGCAACAACGCCGAGAGCGGTGTGCGCGGCGAGGGTTTGAGCACCATCGTGTTCCCGGTCGCCAAGCAGGGCGCGACCTTGTGGGCGACGAGGTTCAGCGGAAAATTGAACGGCGTAATGCCGAGAATGACGCCGATGGGAAACCGGCGGACCAACCCGAAATGTCCCGCGCCGGGCTTGCTGGCCTCCATGTTGATTCCGTGGCCCTGATCGGCGAGGACTTGGGCAGCGGCGAATTGGAAGGTCATCCGTGCGCGGTCCACTTCGGCCTCGGCGAATGTCACGGGCTTGCCGGCCTCGGCGACGATCACCTCGACAAATTCCTGACGCCGCTTGGCGAGGAGATCGCCGATCGCGGTAAGCATTCCGGCGCGCTCGTAGGCCGGGATTTTCCGCGTTTTCTGAAACGCCGCGTGCGCGCTGGCGACTGCATGTTCGACATCCTCCGCGGACCCCATGCAAACCTCGGCGAGCTTTTCGCCGGACCAGGGATTGTGGACGGGTTCCGAGGTTTTGGTCTCCACCCAGCGACCATCGAGATAGAAAGGTTTCATTAGATTCGCTCAACCTCGCGCTTTTCAACAAAAGTCGGCAAGCCCTCGCGCGAGAAGCACGACATCAACTCCTCCGGATCAAGCGCCTCGGGCATCATCACGCCGCGTTCGGGAATTTTTCCTGTGGCCAAAAGCCTCGCCGTGATGGCGGGCGGAATGCCCGTTTGCACCAGCGTGAGCGAGTAGCCGTATTTCTCGTAGGTGTCGCGGTGGCTGTCCATCGAGTAGACGAAATACTCCACGCGCTTGCGGTCCTTCGTGCCGCGAACCTCGGTGCCGACGCACGAGTAGCCGTCGACCGTCGCACCAAGCTGGGCTGGCTTCGGCAGGTGGGCGCTTGCGACGCGCACCGGCGAGACCTCCACGCCATCGACCTTCACTTTTTTCCAGGTGTCGAGGTTCAAAAGCTGAAGCGTCTTGGAAATGTTCACCACCTTGTCGGGCACGCTGTATTTGAAGACCGAGTAGTGAACGCCCTTCTCGACGAACGGCGGGTAGATGCCGAGGCTCACTCCCTCCTCGTGCGCGACGGCGTAGGTTTTTTGGAGTCCGATCGGTTCGGGGAAACGCACCCACTCGACCTCGGTCTCGAGCGGCTTGCCGCTCACCACACGGCCGTCCTTCACATAATAGGGCGGCGCGCCCAATTCCTCGAAAAATGTCTCCGGCGAAAACAACACCGCGAACCGGTAGCCACGCACCTCGGCGTTGTCGGCATCGAGCACGCGGATGCTCGAGGCGGTGTCCAGCCGGTCGATCGCCCACCGCGCATAGACATTCACCGCGCCAGGGTCCATGCCCATGCAAAGAATGCCGGCGATGCCGCGGTCGAGATACGGCTGGTTGAATTTCTCGATCTCCGCCTCGAACGAATTCTTGCCGGGCTTTTTCACGCCGGGCGCCGAGTAGATGTCCGCCGCCATGTCGATGTAGTGCGAGCCCGCGCGCAGGCAGGCCTCCATCACTGAGTGGTTCGTGAGGCATACGCAGGCGTTGCAGGTCACATCGATGCGGTGCTCCTTCATCAGTGCGGCGAGATCGTCGGTGTGCATCGCGTTCGCCTGCACGACGACGAACCGGCTTTTTGGCGTCTTCGCCGCGAGTTGATTGGCGAAAACAGGATCCATGTCGGCTAGCACGATTCGGTCGAAACAATCGTATTCGTGGAGCTTTTGGCCGATGACCGAACCCACACCGCCAATGCCGATGACCATTGCGTTTGCCATAAAAAATCGCGGACTCCCGCTCGCAAAAACCCTAGTCCAGCCCCCGGAGGCTGGCAAGCGGGGCGCTTATTTGTTCCTGATTTTGTTCAGCTTCGGATCAATCACCGCCCGCACATAAGGGTGCCCCGGGTTCCGCTCGGCGAAGTCCTGGTGGTATTTTTCGGCGGGAAAAAACTCCGCGCCCTCGATGATCTCCGTAACGATCCCGCCTCGAAACCTCGGCTGAGCGGCGGCTTTCGCTTTCTCCGCCGCCTCACGCTGGGACGCGTTCTCCGCGATGATGATCGAGCGGTATTGCGTGCCATGGTCGGCCCCCTGGCGGTTCAGCGTGGTCGGATCATGTGCGTCCCAAAAAAGCTCGAGGATTTGGTCATAAGAGATCACGGACGGGTCGAACGAGATTTTCACCACTTCGGCGTGCCCGGTTTCTCCTGTGCAAACCTCCTCGTAGGTCGGGTTGGGATTTTTGCCCGCCGCGTAGCCGCTCACCACGGATTTGACTCCCGGCAGCCCCTGATAAACCGCCTCCACGCACCAGAAGCACCCCCCGCCCAACACCGCGTGTTCCTCGTTCATGGGTTCAGCAAAACACAAGGTCAGGGGCATGACCAGCGTGGTGAGGATTGCAGCAAAGAGCGCCTTCATGGATTCCGTTTAAACCTGCAACCGGCCGCGCGCAACCGCTGAAAACATTCGACGCGGGCGCGCTCCGGCGTGATTTTACAATCCATGGAAAACTCCCGACTCGTCGAGGCTGCCGCGCTTGCCCGTGCGAATGCCCACGCGCCTTACTCGAACTTCGCCGTCGGTGCGGCGCTCGAGTGCGAGGACGGCACGGTTTTCACCGGCTGCAATGTCGAAAATCTCAGCTTCGGCCTGACCATGTGCGCGGAGCGCGTGGCGATCGGAGCCGCTGTGGCGGCGGGCCAACGGGTGTTTCGCCGCATCGCCGTTGTCGCAGCCACCGATGTGCCGATCAGCCCCTGTGGTGCGTGCCGTCAGGTCATGGCGGAATTCCACCCGGCGCTGAAAATCCTCTCCGCCACTCTCGATGGAAAAACCGAGGAATTCACCCTCGACCAACTTCTCCCGCGCGCCTCGACGGGCATCCTCAACCGCCCTTGAAAAACAAACCCTGCTGTTGCGGTCACGGAGCGGAAAATCCCCCGCCAGCCTCCTCCGCGAAATTCTTCTGCCCCATGTGCCCGGGTGTCGAAAGCGATTCGCCCGGAACCTGCCCGAAATGCGGCATGGCGCTGGAGCGAAATCCTCTCTTCGCCGCTGACGAAGCCGACCCGCTCCTGCGCGACTTCTCGCGCCGCCTGGCGGTCGGCGTGGTTTTCGCGTTGCCGATTTTTGTTCTGGCGATGGCCCATATGCTGCCGGGCTCGGCGCATGCCGCTTGGTTGAGTGGCGACATGGCGCGCTTCGCCCAATTTCTACTCAGCCTGCCGATCGTGCTCTGGTGCGGCTGGCCGCTTTGGAAAGCCGGCCTGCAATCGATCCGCAACGCCTCGCCGAACATGTTCACACTGGTTCTCCTCGGCGTCGGCGCGGCGTGGATTTTCAGCATCACCGCACTCTTCTTCGGCGGCAGCCTCTACTTCGAGTCGGCGGCCGTGATCACCGTCCTCGTCCTCCTCGGCCAAATCCTCGAACTCCGCGCGCGCGAAAAAACCGCCGGCGCCATCAAATCCCTCCTCGCCCTTTCGCCAAAAACCGCCCGCCTCGTCGATGGCGGCGCCGAGCGTGATATTCCACTCACGGAGGTAAAACCAGGCGACCTCCTGCGCGTTCGCCCGGGCGAGAAAATCCCCGTCGATGGAACCCTCGCCGAGGGCGCCGGCACGATTGACGAGTCGATGCTCACCGGCGAGCCGATGCCGGTGGAAAAAACTGTCGGCGACCAACTCACCGGCGGCACCGTCAACACCACCGGCTCGTTCCTCCTTCGCGCCGCGCGCACCGGCTCCGAAACCGTCCTCGCCCGCATCATCGCCCTCGTCGCCAAATCCCAGCGCAGCCGAGCGCCCGTCCAAAACCTCGCCGACAAAGTCTCGGCGTGGTTCGTCCCGGCCGTTCTCGCCATTTCCACAGTCACCTTTCTGGCGTGGCTGCTCCTCGCCCAAAACCTCGCCCAAGCGATCACCAACTCCGTCGCGGTTCTCATCATCGCCTGCCCGTGTGCGCTGGGCCTTGCCACGCCGATGAGTGTGATGGTCGGCATGGGGCGCGGCGCCTCAATGGGCATCCTTTTTCGCAACGCCGCCGCGATGCAAAACCTCGCCCGACTCAACATTCTCGCCATCGATAAAACCGGCACGCTCACCGAGGGAAAACCCCGCCTCGTCCGCTGCGTCGCCGAGCCCGGCTTTTTCGAGAACGACCTCCTGCGCCTCGCTGCCAGCCTCGAATCCGCGAGCGAGCATCCCCTGGCCCGCGCTGTGGTGAACGCCGCCACCGAGCGAGGCCTCGCCACAAAACCTCCCTCCGAAGTTCAAACCAAAACCTCCCTTGGCATCACCGGCATGGTCGAGGGCCGCCGCGTCGCCGTTGGCAAAATCGCCTTCCTCGGCATCCCCGCCCAAAACCTCCCCGAATCCCATGCCGCCTCGCTCGGCGTCGCCATTGACGGCCGCCTCGCCGGATTTCTCGAAGTCGCTGATTCCATTAAATCCTCCACACCCGCCGCCTTGGATTCGCTTCGCCAAATGGGCATCCGCATCGTTCTGCTCACTGGCGACCACCCCCGCACCGCCCAGGCTGTCGCCTCGCGACTCGGCATCGATGAAGTCCACGCCGGCATCACTCCCGAGGAAAAACACCGCCTCGTCGCCGGCTTGAAATCCCCCGGCCGCCTCGTTGGCATGGCAGGCGACGGCATCAACGACGCCCCCGCGCTGGCCGCCGCCGATGTCGGAATCGCCATGGGCACCGGCACCGATGTCGCCATTGAAAGCGCCGGCGTCACGCTCGTGAAGGGCGACCTCCGCGCCATCGCCCGCGCCGTCAAACTCTCCCGCGCCATGATGCTCAACATCCGCCAAAACCTCGCCTTTGCTTTCGCCTACAACGCGCTCGGCATTCCTCTCGCCGCCGCGACCCACCTCAACCCCATGATCGCCGCCCTCGCCATGAGCCTCAGCTCGGTTTCCGTGATCACCAACGCCCTCCGCCTCCGGAGCATCCGCCTATGATGGAGCCCACCCAAATCCTCGTGGTCGGCGGCGGCGCAGCGGGCTTCTTCGGCGCCATCGCTGCGGCCGAGGCGAATCCCCGCGCCACGGTCACCATTTTGGAAAAAGGCCCGCGCGTTCTGTCCAAAGTCCGCATCTCGGGCGGCGGACGCTGCAATGTCACCCACGCCTGCTTCGAGCCGCGGGAGCTTTCCCTGCGCTATCCGCGAGGCGGCCGCGCGCTCATCGGACTCTTCACCCGCTTCGGCCCGCGCGAGACGATCGAGTGGTTTCGCCTGCGTGCCGTGAATCTCAAAACCGAAGCCGACGGCCGAATGTTCCCCGTCACCGACTCCTCGCAGACGATCATCGATTGCCTCACCGACTCCGCCACAAACGCCGGAGTCCGCATTCGCACCCACACCGGCGTGGAAACGATCTCCCGCCGGGAGGGCGGGGGATTCGCACTGCGCCTCACGAATGGCGAAACCCTCGAAGCCGACCGCCTGCTCTGGGCCGCCGGCGGTTGCCGCGCCGAAAATCACCCGCTCGTTCCCCTAGGCCACACGCTCGTCCCGCCCGTTCCGTCGCTGTTCACTTTCCACATCGACTCCCCGTGGCTGCGCGAACTCCCCGGTGTTTCTGTCGAGGATGCGCAAGTCACCGTCCCCAAAACCTCGCTCAAACAACGCGGCCCGATTCTCATCACCCACGCCGGCGTGAGCGGCCCGGCCATCCTGCGACTCTCGGCCTGGGGCGCGCGGGAACTCCACGATCTCGACTACCGCTTCCCCCTCCGCATCGCCTGGCTCCCCGACGCGAAGGCCGAGGATTTGGTCGAGGAAATCCAGCGCCGCCGCGAAACCCAAGGCGGGCAGACCGTCCTCCGCGCCCGCTCGAATCCGCTTCCCGCGAGACTTTGGGAACAACTTGTCCTGCAAGCCGGCATCGCCCCCGACACCAAATGGTCCCGCCTCGCCAAGCCCGGGGCCCAAAAGCTCGCCGCGCTTCTCACCGGCACCGAACTCCCCGTCACCGGCAAAAGCATGAACAAAGAGGAATTCGTCACCTGCGGAGGCATCCCGCTCCCCGAGGTCGATTTCAAAACCATGCAAAGCCGCCTCGTCCCCGGCTTGTTCCTCGCCGGCGAAGCGCTGGATATCGACGGCATCACCGGCGGCTTCAACTTCCAAGCCGCCTGGACCACCAGTTGGACAGCCGGCCAAAACCTCGCGCAGAGGCGCTGAGACGCAGAGGCGGTTCTTTAACTGCCGCCTTGAGCCGCCAAGGGGAAGAACCGTAAACCCCTAAGGATCATCGCAAATCCCTCCATTTTTCGCCCTCTTGACTTCCCCCAACAGAGCGGAAAGCATCGCGCCCATGGCCGAGGAAAATCTGCACCAACCGCACGACAAATTGGTGAAGGCGACCTTTTCCGACCTCCAGAATGCGCGGGCGTTTTTGGAGGGGCACCTCGAGACCGAGCTCTCCCGCCGGATCGATTGGTCCAGCCTGCGCCTGGAGAGCGGGAGTTTCGTCGATGCCGAGCTTTCCGCCAGCGCGAGCGACCTGCTCTACAGCGTAGGTATAGAGGGCCAAACGACCTACCTCTACATCCTCTTCGAGCATCAAAGCGGGGATGACCCGTGGATGGCGTTGCGAGTCCTCGCCTACATGGTGCGCATTTGGCGCGGGCATGTGCAAAAAACCGATGGGAAAGGGAAATTGCCGCCGATCCTGCCCTTGGTTCTGGCGCAGGATGCGAAACCCTGGAAAAGCCCGACGCGCTTTGGCGAATTGGTGTCCGCGCCGGAGGGGATGGGCGAGCGGATGCGCGAGCACACACCGGACTTCGCCTTTGGGTTGATCGAGTTGTTCCGGATGCCGTTCGACAAAATCCTCGGCACCCCGGCGGGAATCCTGACCCTGCGGGCGTTGAAAGCGGAGCGCGAGTCGATGTTGCTCGACGACAGCGTGTGGGACGAGGCGTTGCTGGTGCAATTGCCCGCCGATGCGCTGGAATGTTTGCTGCGCTACATCTTCGACCGGGAGATTGACAAGCCGCAATTCCGCAAGAAACTGAAAGAGATCACGAACCCCAAACTGAACAAAAATGTCATGTCATTAGCCGATCAATTGCGACAAGAAGGCCGCGAGGAAGAGCGGATCGTCACGAAGCAACAAGCCGTGATCGAGGCGTTGGAAGTGCGCTTCGAGCGAGTGCCGGAGGGCTTGAAGGAAGCCATTGTCGAGGTCGGGGACTTGGAAAAACTCACCGCCCTGCTGCGCGCGGCCATCCGCTGCGCCGATCTCGAATCCTTCGCCCGCGAGCTGTAAAAAGCCTCTTTCCGGCCTCCGCCTTCTTCCCCCTCTGTGTCTCCGCGCCTCCGTGAGAGGCCCTTGACGCAAGCCCGCTATCCGCAAGAAACTTAAAACACTTCGCAACCCCAAACTCAGCCAAAACGCCATGTCACTCGCCGAACAATTTCGCCAAGAAGGCCGTCAAGAAGG
>CAWUMN010000062.1:0-7839 GCA_963923595.1 uncultured bacterium | reverse complement strand
CGCTTGGCGTGTGGCTTCACCGACTTTCAGAAAAAAATCCCAGTCCTGCTGGGGCTGGCTGGTTGGCTGATATTTTGGGAATTCCAGCGCGAGAAAGTGACGGATTCGGAGCGCGGGGTTTTGGAGCGTGCGTCGCGCCTCGTTGAGAACGGCGGGAGAGGAATTGGCGGAGGACTCGGCAGCCATCAGCGAGTGGTGGCGTTGTTTGATTTCCTCGGCATCCAGCCAAGGCTGGCGCGGTAGGCCGAGGACGGCAAAGAGGTCGGTCACGCCGAGAAACTCTCCCCGCAGGAGCAGTGGGCCACGGCGTTCGGGTTGGTGACTTTGAAGCCGCCCTTCTGGAGGTCGTCGCTGTAGTCGAGTTCCGAGCCGCTGACGAACAGCGCGCTTTTGGGGTCAATCACTACTCGGACTTGGTTCGACTCGACCATGATGTCGCGGTTCGCCGGGCCGTCGACGAGATCCATTTTGTATTGAAGCCCCGAGCATCCGCCGCCGATGACCGCCACGCGCAACGCGCCCTGTGGGCGGCCCTGCTTGGTCAGGAGCGAGCGGAGACGCTGGCTCGCGCCGTCGAGCACGCGGATGAGCTTTTCGTTTCCAATGCGGTATTGGACGCCTTCCATCTCAGAACGGGCCGAACAAAAATCCAGGATAACCCCATTCGCCGGGGAAGCCGTAGTCGAAGGGAGGCGCGCCCCAGTAGAGGGGATCGTTGAAATACGGGTTGTTGTCCCACTTCGACCCGCCGAGTTGGCTGCGCTTCGTGGCTTCGTAGTAGCCGACGGATTGGCCGAGGTAATTGACGAGTGTCGATCCCGCGCCCGCGTCGCTGAGTTGTTGGAGTTGGGCGGTGGTGAGGCGGTAGGGCGCGCGGGTGCTCTTGAGGTAGGCGACAACGGCCTTGTCTGAGACATTGGCTTTCACAAGGGCGGCGATGTCGTCGAAATCGAGGACGCGGCCGTGCTGGATGCGCTTGACCGTGGTGGAGGGAACTCCGCGCTGGAGCATTTGGGAAAGGGCCGAGGCCGGCGGTTTGGCCTGAAACGGAGTCGTGGCGCAGGAGGCGAGGAAAAGGAGCGGGATCAGGGCGAGGAGAAGTCGTTTCATGGCGGTGGGTTTAATGGGTGGCGGTGCGAAGATGTTCAAGGGAATTCATGGCCCGGCCGGAGTCGATGGCCTCTCCGGCGAATATCCAGCCTTCCCTCATCGAACTGGCAAGGCCCGCGACGGCGAGAGCGGCGGCGGCGTTGAGTTGGACGACTTGGCGTTTCGGTCCGCGCTCGGAGCCATCCAAAATCGAAAGAAGGATTCGGGCGTTGGTCTCGGCATCGCCACCGAGGAGGTCGTTTGGAGAGGCGGGGGAGAAATCGAAGTCGGCGGGGTCGATTTGGAATTCGCGAATGCCTGAGGCCTCCACCGCGAGGACTTGGGTTTTTCCAAATGGCGAAACCTCGTCGAGCTGCAGACCATCGGGGCCGGTTCCATGAACCGCCCACGCGCGTTGGCGGCCGAGTTTTTGGAAGACCCCGGCATAGGTCGGCAGGAGCGCGGGATCGTAAACGCCGGAGAGTTGGAACTGCGGGCGGACGGGATTTAGAAGAGGTCCGAGGATGTTGAAAACGCTGGCACGGCCTTGCTGGGCGAGGAATTGGCGGACCGGGACCACAGCCTTGAAGGCGGGGTGGCAGGCGGGAGCGAAAAGGAAACAGCACCCGGCAGCTTCAAGCGCGGCGGCGGCGCGGTCGGGCGGGAGGTTGATATTCACACCAAGGGCTTCGAGGACATCGGCACCGCCTGATTTGGAAGTGATGCCGCGATTTCCGTGTTTGACGACCGAGGCCCCGGCTCCGGCGGCGACGAACATCACGGCGGTCGAGATATTGAAAAATCCGGCGCGGTCGCCGCCCGTGCCGCAGACATCAAGACGGGTGGCCCCGTCGATTGGCAGCGCGACGGCGTGTTTCAGCAAAACCTCGACGAAGCTGGCGACCTCGGATGTCGTTTCGCCGCGCTGGTGGAGGGCCGAGAGAAAATGCGCGCGATCCTCGACGGGGTAGGCGCTATCGAGAAGGAGACCGCAGGCCATTTCGATTTCCTCTAGTGAAAGCTCCGCGCCGCTTTGAGCTTGGGAGGCCAGGACGGCGAGTTTCATTTTCAGCGAATGAGTCCCCAGCGACTGCTGAAGGGCCAATAGACGAAGAATCCCTGACCGGCCACATTGCGCTCGGGGACGATGCCCCAGTCGCGACTGTCGCGGGAGTGGTAGCTGTTGTCGCCAAGTGCAAAATAGCTGTGGGGCGGGACGGTGAAGGTCGCCTCGGGGGAGCCGAGGTAGCGGAAGGGAGGTCCGCTCTGGCCTCCGTTCGAGTAGCCTTGGTAGCCGTCCTTCATCGACATGACGCGCTCGAACACCGACAGGGTGGGAGTTTTTCCATCGATGAAAAGATGCGGCGGATCGATGCGGAGCGTGGCACCAGGCATGCCGGCGAGGCGTTTGATGTAATGCTGGGAGCCCATGTTGGGGTCCAGACCGGCTTCGATCTCGCGGATGCCGGTGGTTTTAAAAACGAACACATCGCCAAGTTTTGGTTTCGTGAAATTGTAAACGACCTTGTTCACGAAAATCTGGTCGCCCGTATCCACATGACCGCGGGCGATGACTTCGCCGCTGGCGTATTCGCGGCCCGGGAGGACGCGAAAATAACGCATGAGCGGGTCGCGTGGGGCGAAGACAGTATAGCGGTTCCGGCGGCAAATGATGTCCGTGAAGGTGAAGAAATTGAGGTAAGTTTTTTCCTCGAGGGCCACGACGACATCCTCCTCCTGCGCGCGGAGATCGAGGTGGTGTCGGCCGCGGACAACAAGGTCGAAGGCGCGCACAAGCAAATTTGGCGGCGGGGTCTCGGTGGGCACACCGACGATGCCGTAGAGCGTCGGCTGCATCGAGCCGGTGGGGATGCGGAAAGGTTGGAGAAAATAGGCCTTCACTCCCGCGGCAAAAATGATTGCGACAACGAGAACCTCGATGTTCTCGCGCAGGCCGGGGTTTTTCACCGGCGGCACGCTTTTTCCAATCAACTCATCGATTTTCCGCATCTGCTTGCTGACCGCCTCGCGGCTTCGTTGGCGCATGGCGGAGCGAAGTTCTTCGATGCCCGACTCGATCTCTGTGACACGGGAGGGCGCGAGGATGTCGCGCTTGTAGGCGAGGAATTTTTTCGCGCCGTGGAGGTAGTGTTTCGCCTCTTTGATGTAGTGGGGCGTAAAGAAAAACATGGCGCGGTTAGCTGGTGCGGAGGACTTGGATGAAAGCCTCCTGCGGGATGTTCACGCTGCCCACGGCCTTCATCCGCTTTTTGCCCTCTTTCTGCTTCTCGAGGAGCTTGCGCTTGCGGGTGATGTCGCCGCCGTAGCATTTCGCGGTCACATTTTTCCGCATGGCGCTGACGCTTTCGCGGGCGATGATCTTGCCGCCGATGGCCGCCTGGATGGCGACCTGGTAGAGTTGTTGCGGGATGACCTCCTTGAGCTTGGCGGCGAGGGCGCGGCCGCGGGACTCGGCTTTTTCGCGGTGGACGATGCAGGAAAAGGCGTCCACCGGCTCGCTGTTCACGAGCATTTCGAGCTTCACGAGTTTCGCGGCCTTGTAGCCGGCCTGCTCGTAGTCCATCGAGCCGTAGCCGCGTGTGATGGATTTCAATTTGTCCACGAAATCGACGAGGATTTCGTTAAGCGGAATCTCGGTCGTGAGCATGACGCGCTTGGTATCGATCGACTCGGTGTGGGAAACCTCGCCGCGCTTTTCCATGATGAGCTGCATGATCGGCGAGATGTATTCGTTCGGGATCATGACGAAGCAGCGAACCATCGGCTCGCGGATTTCCTCGATCACGCTCGGGTCGGGGAGTTGGTCGGGATTGTCGATGCGGAGGACCTCGCCGTTGGTGCGCTCCACCTCGTAGATGACCGAGGGGTAGGTGGCGATGATGTCCATGTCGAACTCACGGCGCAGGCGCTCGAGGATGATCTCCATGTGAAGGAGGCCGAGGAACCCGCAGCGGAAGCCGAAGCCGAGCGCGACGCTGGACTCGGCCATGTATTGGAACGCGGCGTCGTTGAGTTGGAGTTTGGCGATTGCGGCCTTGAGGCGCTCGAAGTCGGCGGTGTTGATCGGGTAGATGCCGCTGAAAACCATCGGTTGGACGACCTGGAAGCCGGGGAGGGGATGGTCGGCGGGTTGGCGCGAACTGGTCAGCGTGTCGCCGACCTTCACCTCGGCGGAGGTTTTGATGTTCGCGATCACATAGCCGATGTCGCCTGCCACGAGCTGCTCCCGGGCGAAGAATTTCGGCTGTTGGGGTTTGAAGACTCCGACCTCCTTGACCTCGTAGTTGGCGTTGGTCGCCATGAGCTTCACGGGGTCGCCGGCCTTGATCGAACCCTCGACGACGCGGATGTAAATCACCACGCCGCGGTAGGCGTCGAAGTGCGAGTCGAAGGTCAGCGCCTGCAGGCGGTTTTCGGATTTGCCGGAGGGGTGGGGAATGCGCTCGACGACGGCCTCGAGGATTTCCTGGATGCCGATTCCGGCTTTCGCGCTGGCGAGGATCGCCTCCTCGGCGGGAATGGCGAGGATGTCCTCGAGCTGCTTCTTCGCCATTTCGACATCGGCGTTCGGTAAATCGATTTTGTTGATGACCGGGATGAGTTTGAGGCCCTGCTTTTCGGCAAGGTGGACATTCGCGACGGTCTGGGCCTCCACGCCCTGGGCGGCATCGATGATCAGGAGTGCGCCCTCACAGGCTGCGAGCGAGCGCGAGACCTCGTAGGAGAAATCGACATGGCCGGGGGTGTCCGAGAGGTTGAGTTTGTAATGCGTGCCGTTTTTCGCCGTGTATTCCATGGCGATCGGGTGGGCTTTGATGGTGATGCCGCGCTCGCGTTCGAGGTCCATGGCGTCGAGGAGTTGCTCCTGGGCCTCGCGTTTTTGAATCGTCCCGGTGGCCTCCAGCAAACGGTCGGAGAGCGTGGTCTTGCCGTGGTCGATGTGGGCGATGATGCAGAAGTTGCGCGTGTTCTCGATGGCCATGAAAAGCCGGCAAATATCGGCGAGTGCCGGTGACCGGTCAATCTCCGCTTTGGCAGCGAGGATTTGGCTGACGAACGCGGGTGGGGTTTCTATGGTTCACTCCATGAGCGAGGAACATCGTCCGACTCCCGAGGAAACGCCCGCGCCGCCGTTTCGTTGGAATCCCAAGGTCCTTCAAATGGCAGCGCTGGTGATGTTGGCGCTCGCCTTGCCGCTGACGATTGCGATTTACGGAATTCGCGACATCCGGAAAGCCTCGCAGCCAGCCACGGAGGCGGAAGGTTTGCGTTCGGTGCTGGAAAATGTGGTGGATCAAAAGTGGCAGTCGCCTGTCCTCGCCGGGGCTGTGAGAACGACCGCACGCGTGGTTCCTAATGGCGATGCGTGCCTCGAAGTCGGCAACGATATCCAAAATCTCGCCCGGGATTCCGGTGGCTCGTTGCTCGCGCCCGAAAGAATCGAAACCGGCGGCACGCGCTGGTTGGTGCAAATTCCCGCCGATCGCCTAGCCCCCTTCGAATCCAGTCTCGCGGAGAGGGGTTTTTCCCCCGTGCTGGGTGAGGCGCAGGGCGACCCCGTTATTTACTCCATTGAAATCCGCATCGCGCCTTGATCGGGGCAAAACTCCCGAGTCGCCACTTGCAATGAGCACAAACCCGTCTTTATTGGTCGGCAAGATGGTAGCCAATGAAGAAGCCTTGGCAAAACTGCTGAGCGACGACGACCCCTCCACTGTCCAGTTGGTTAAAGAACAACTCGCAGCGATCGCTGAAGAAAATCCGGAATTCCTTGAGGAAATGGCTGCCGGTCGCAGTTCCCCGGTTCAACGCCACGCCTCCGAGGTTTTGACCGACCTGCGGGCCCGGGAGGCAGGTGGCGACTTT
This sequence comes from uncultured bacterium, assembly GCA_963923595.1. Taxonomy (GTDB): domain Bacteria; phylum Verrucomicrobiota; class Verrucomicrobiia; order Chthoniobacterales; family Terrimicrobiaceae; genus UBA967. The sequence goes on along the minus strand of CAWUMN010000062.1, from coordinate 1,863 downwards.
TTGCTTTTCTGCCATCTCGGCGGTGACCGGTTCGACATCGAAAAAGCCGCCTGGCTGATGTCGCGCGCTCTTTTGCCCGAGGTCTCCACCTTGCCCCACGAGCAAACCGTCAACGAGTGGGGCATCGAATTTCTTTCCCGCATTCATGGTGCGGCCTCGAACGAGGACCGCGTTCGGCTTCTCGGCGAATTCCTCTCCGGCGAACTCCATTTCCGGGGCAACTCGGATTGTTACTACTGCGAGGAAAATTCGCTCCTGCCGAAGCTGCTGGCCACGCGGCTCGGCATACCGATCAGCCTTTCGCTCCTCTACATCATGGTCGGTTCCCGGGCCGGCATGAAAATCGAGGGCATCAACCTCCCGGGTCACTTCATCGCCAAGCACGGCGACATTTTTTTCGATCCCTTCCACGGCGGCCGGATTCTCGAACGCGACGACATGCGGAGCATTCTTTCGCGGCAGGGGATCGAGTTGAAGGAAAGCCACCAGCTGCCCGCCTCGCCACGCCAATTCCTCATGCGCATCCTCGCAAATCTGCTTTATGTCTACGACCTCGATGGCGACAGCGAGCGCCACGGCCAAGTGAAAGGTTGGATGAACGCCTTGGCCTGCGGGGTCATGACGAAATGACCGTCGAGGTTCTGAACATCGGCACGGAGTTGCTCCTCGGCAGTGTGCAAAACACCCACGCCGGCTGGATCGCCCGCCAGATCTTTCCCCTCGGTATGCGACTCGCGCGCCAAACGACCGTCCCCGACGGTCCCGCGATCCGCGATGCCGTGCTCGAAACCTGCGGCCGCGCGGAGGTGGTTTTCATCACCGGCGGACTCGGGCCGACCACCGACGACATCACCCGCGAGGTCGTTGCCGAACTTCTCGGACGAAAACTCCACGCCGATCCCGCGATCCGGGCCCATATCGAGGCGAGGCTCGCCGCCCGCGGCTACCAACTCCTCGAACGCATGCTGCGCCAGACGATGGTTCCCGAGGGAGCCGAGGTTTTGCCGAATCCGAACGGCACGGCGCCGGGGCTTTACTTTCCCGCCGTCTCGCAACCCTCCTCGGCCACGCCGCATTTTTTCCTGATGCCCGGGCCGCCTCGCGAGTTGCAGCCGATGTTTTCGGATTTCGTGATGCCCCGCCTTCGCGACCTCACCGCTGGAATCGAGGCGAAGCAATGCCGCGTCTATCGCGTGGTCGGGCTCGGCGAGAGCGCGGTGGAAAAACTCATCGGCTTGGAACTCACCCAAAACCCCGCGCTGGAAGTCGGCTATTGCGCGAGGCCGAACGAGGTCGACTTCCGCCTGATCGGGGCGCGGGAGGTTTTGGATGCCGTCGAACCGCGCGTCCTCGAAATCCTCGGAGCGAATCTTGTTTCTTCAAAAGGCGAGGGGCTCGAGGAATGGATTGTCGGCGAGTTGAAGCGGCGCGGGCTCAGGCTCTCGACCGCGGAATCCTGCACGGGCGGGCTTTTGGCCAGCCGCATCACCGATGTCTCCGGAGCTTCCGAGGTTTTCCATGAGGGCTTCGTGACTTATTCCAATTCCGCCAAAGCCGAACTCCTCGGTGTTCCCGCCGAACTGATCGAAACCCACGGGGCGGTCAGCCCAGAGGTGGCGCGCTCCATGGCCGAGGGCGCCCAAAATCGTGCCCACGCCGATTTCGCCCTGTCGCTCACCGGCATCGCCGGACCCGGCGGCGGGAGTCCCGAAAAGCCCGTTGGGTTGGTTCACATCGCCCTGGCTCGTCCCAAGGCGCCGACGCTCCATCTGGAATGCCGTTTTTCCACGGATCGGGCGACCTTCAAGCAACTCGCCACCCAGTCGGCGTTGGACCTCCTCCGCCGCGAACTGCTCGGCGCTT
>CAWUMN010000061.1:0-8144 GCA_963923595.1 uncultured bacterium | reverse complement strand
CCGACACGATTCTTTCGATTCCCGAACTTCCCCAAACGATGCTCGTCATTGGTGGCGGGGTGATCGGGAGTGAATACGCCTGCATTTTTGCCGCCCTCGGCGTGGAGGTCGTGCTTGTCGATGGACGCGATCGTCTCTTGGGTTTTCTGGATGCCGAAGTCTCCGTGGCCCTCCAAAATGCCATGCGCGGAATGGGCATCGAGCTTCTCCTTGGCGAGCAGGTCGAATCCCTCGCCTCAGCCAAAAAAATTGAAGCAGTTCTGAAAAATTCAGGCATTCGTTCCTTCGACGCCGTCCTCGCCGCCGCCGGTCGGCAGGGCAACACCAGTGACATGGGCCTCGAGAAAATCGGCCTCCAACCTGACAAACGCGGACTCCTCAAAGTCAACGAGCATTACCAAACCTCGCTCCCGCACATTTACGCCGCCGGCGATGTCATCGGCTTCCCCGCCCTCGCCTCGACCTCGATGGAGCAGGGGCGCGTGGCCATGTGCCATGCCTTCGATCTGAAATACAAAACCGATCTCGCCCGAATCCTCCCACTCGGCATCTACACCATCCCCGAGTGCTCCAGCGCGGGCGAAAGCGAGGAATCCCTCCGCGAAAAGAAAATCCCCTACATCATCGGCCGCACCAGTTATTCTCAAAACAGCCGCGGGTTTATCATCGGCGACGAGGATGGATTCCTGAAACTCCTCTTCCACGCCGACGACATGAGACTCCTTGGAATTCATGTGATCGGCGAGGAAGCCACAGACCTCGTCCACATCGGTCTCACCGCCCTGCTGCTCGGCCAAACCGCCTCGATCTTCATCGACACCTGCTACAACTACCCCACCCTCTCCGAGATGTATAAATATGCGGCCTACGACGCGATGGGCCGCAAGCAGCGTGGTGAAATCGTAGGCTCCCCGTAGGATTGACCGCAGAGCTCACAGAGACAAATCGGGTTGGGCAGTGGACAAGAAACGCTCTCAAAAAAAATCCTCTTCCTCCGCGGTCTCTGTGTCTGTGGTCAATTAAGACCCTTGGCGACCTGGGCGCCGGCGTAGGCGAAGCCGATGCACCAAGGAACAGCGCCGAGCGAGAGGGCCAGGGCGGCTTTCCAGGGTTTTTCGCCGAGAGCGATTGCCAGGACGCATCCTGCTTGCGGTCCGATCGTCACCGGGGCAAGCAGGCCCAAGCCCGGCAGGCCGAAGCGAGACCAGATTTTCCAAATAAGTTTTTCCGGGTCGTGCTCGAGCGGGATTTTCAATTTTCTCGCGACCCAGTTGCGAAGCGGTTCCCCGGCAAAGGTCATGATCACCGCGCCGGCCGCGTAGCCGCACCAGGCGATGAAGGCCGAAACAGGTGCGGATAGACCGGCTGCCATCCCGCCGGGGACGGCTCCCACGAGGTAGAAAAATCCGAAGCCAAAAACCGTGACGACGGCGAGAGGGGTCATTTGAGGATTTTGCCGGGTGCCCAGACGTCGAGGAATTCGACGATTTGCGCGGGGCTTTCGAAGAGATAATCGGGCTCGGCGGCCTCCAAGACGGCACGACTGTTGTAGCCCCAAGTGACGGCCGCCATGTGGACGCCGACATCATGAGCCGCCTCGATGTCGCGGAGTTCGTCCCCGATCAGAAGGATCTCCTTCGCTTTGAGGCGGTGCTCTTTCATCAACCGCCGCAGGACAGAGCCCTTGCCGAGAAGTTTCGAGGAGCTTTCGATGAAATCGAAGAGTTCGAGGTTTTTGTCTTTGAGGAACACCTGGACATTCGACTCGGAATTCGAGGTGAGGACGCCGAGGTGGAACCCGGCTTTGTGCAGATGGCGGATCATTTCAGGAACGCCCGGGAAGGTTTGGACCGTGTGGATGCGCTTCCCGATCTCCTCGGTTCCGCGCTTGGAGATTTTGTGGAGCTTCATGCGCGAGATGCCCAGGTGCTTCATCAACTCCGAGGTCGAGAGATCACGCGCGAACTCCAATTCTTCGGGTGGCAACGGGCGAAACCCGAACTCCGCCGCCAGAATGTTCAAAATCTCGAAACCTTGATGAAAGGTGTCGCCAAGGGTGCCATCGAAATCGAACAGCACATAGCGCGGCATTTTTTTCAAAAGCCCCGCCGCCCCAACACGCCGCCGCCCGCCCCTCAGGACAAACCGCGCCAAACGCCTCACGCGGGAACGCTTTTTCATAGCGAGAGATTCGCAGAAAGCGGCGTTGGTGTGGGTGTCGCCATGGCTCGCGACGAAATTAGGCTACCCCTGCCCAAAGGCCAACTTTTCGTTTGGCCCAGGGCGGAGTGAAGGGAGAAGTCAACCGGCGGCGGTTTCGCTTTCGGTTTGCTCTTTCGAGTGGACGACCACGAAGCCGAGTTTGTCGCCATCTTTTTGGACGGTGACAGAGTCGCCAGGCTTGATGTGACCCCGGAGCACTTCCTCGGCCATCGGGTCTTCGATGTATTTCTCCACGGCGCGTCGCATCGGGCGCGCGCCGTAGGTGGGATCGTAGCCTTTGGCGATGAGGAAATCCTGTGCGGTCGCGTCGAGCGTAAGGTGGATTTCCTTGGCCTTGACGCGTTCGATGACCTTCGAAATCTCGAGATCGACGATTTTGACGAGGTCGGGTTTCTCTAGCGTGTGGAAAACGATGATGTCATCGAGGCGGTTGATGAACTCGGGTTTGAAGACGCGCTTCGCCTCGCCGAGGATTTTCTCCTTCATGACATCGTAGGTGTCGGATCCGCCGGTGGGGGCGCCGAAGCCCATGGTTGTCTGCTTTTTGATCAACTCCGCCCCGACATTCGAGGTCATGATGATGATCGTGTTGCGGAAATCGATTTTACGGCCGAGCGAGTCGGTGATTTTGCCTTCCTCGAGGATTTGGAGGAGGAGGTGCATCACATCGGGGTGCGCCTTCTCGATCTCGTCGAAAAGAACGACGGCGTAGGGCTTGCGGCGGACGGCCTCGCTGAGTTGGCCGCCCTCCTCGTAACCGATGTAGCCTGGAGGCGAGCCGATGAGGCGGGACGCGCTGAATTTCTCCATGTATTCCGACATGTCGATCTGGATGAGCGAGTCGGAGCTGCCGAACATGAACTCGGCGAGGGTGCGGGCGAGGAAGGTTTTTCCAACGCCTGTGGGGCCGAGGAAAATGAACGAGCCGATCGGGCGCCTGGGGTCCTTGAGGTCGGCGCGGGAGCGGCGGAGGGCTTTGCTGATGGCGACGACGGCCTCGTTCTGGCCAATGACCTTGTCCTCGAGTTCCTTCTCCATCGCGAGGAGCTTGGCGGTTTCCTGCTGCTCCATGCGGGAGAGCGGAACGCCGGTCCACTTGGAGAGGACATGCATGATTTCATCGGCCGAAACGACGACCTCCTTTTCCTCCTTGTGGGAGCGCCACTCGGAGAGGATGGAGTCGAGTTTTTCCTTCGTCTGCTTCTCAGTGTCGCGAAGGGCGGCCGCTTTTTCAAAGTCCTGAGCCTTGATGGCAGCCTCTTTTTCGAGGCGGATTTTTTCGATCTCCTCCTCGATGTCCTTCACATTCGGCGGGCGGGTCATCGCGGCGATGCGGGCGCGGGAGCCGGCTTCGTCCACAAGGTCGATCGCCTTGTCGGGCAGGAAACGGCCGGTGAGGTAGCGGTCGGAGAGTTTGGCGGCGGCTTCGAGGGCCTCGTCGAGGAACTTCGCCTTGTGGTGGGCTTCGTATTTCGGACGGATGCCTTGGAGGATTTGGATCGTCTGCTCGACGGTGGGAGCCTCGACCTTGACCTGTTGGAAACGGCGTTCGAGCGCGGCGTCTTTTTCGATGTATTTCCGGTATTCGTTCAGTGTGGTGGCGCCGACACACTGGAGTTCGCCGCGGCTGAGAGCGGGCTTGATGATGTTCGAGGCGTCCATCGCGCCCTCTGCGGAACCGGCGCCGACGAGTGTGTGGAGCTCGTCAATGAAAAGGATGACATTCTTCGTGCGGCGGATTTCGTCCATCACCGCCTTGATGCGCTCCTCGAACTGGCCACGGTATTTCGTGCCGGCGACCATGAGGGCGAGGTCGAGGGTGATGACGCGTTTCTCGCGGAGGATTTCGGGGACATTGCCCGCGATGATCTCTTGGGCGAGACCCTCGGCGATCGCGGTTTTTCCGACGCCCGCCTCACCGATGAGGACGGGGTTGTTTTTGGTGCGGCGGCAGAGGATTTGGATGATGCGCTCGATCTCGTCGGCGCGGCCGATGACGGGGTCGAGCTCACCTTTGCGGGCCTGCTCGGTGAGGTCGCGGCCGAAGGATTTGAGGGCCGGGGTTTTGGTGGAGGTCTTCGATCCACCCGATGCTTCGGCGGGCACGGAGTCGTCGTCCTCGGAGGGTGCGAAATTTGGATCGAGTTCCTTGAGGATTTCGTTGCGGGTGCGCTCGATGTCGATCTCGAGATTCTTGAGGACACGGGCGGCGACGCCTTCGCCTTCGCGGAGCAGGCCGAGGAGGATGTGCTCGGTGCCGACATAGGAATGCTGAAGGCTCTTCGCCTCCTTGCCGGCAAGGGCGAGGACTTTCTTCACACGCGGGGTGTAGGGGATGTTGCCCGCCATCTTCGTTTCCGGGCCGGAGCCGACTTGTTTCTCCACCTCCATGCGAACCGTCTCAAGGTCGAGACCCATTTTTTGAAGGACATTCACGGCCACGCCTTGGCCGAGTTTGATGAGGCCGAGGAGGAGATGCTCGGTGCCGACATAGTTATGATTGAATCGATCGGCCTCCTTGCGGGCGAGGGCCAGAACCTGTTGGGCGCGGGGAGTGAAGTTGTTCATCATGATTTGGAATTGGCGGCCGGAACCGAGATTTTCAAGCGTGATACATCCGGTGCAGGCATCTGGTTAAGTTTGGCGCGGATGATGGTGGCGCGCAAGGTGTCCCTTTCCTCCGAAGACATTTTTTGGACCTGGGCGCCTTTTTGCAAATGGGCGGGCTGGGTTTCGATGAAGAGTTCATCGACCGGGAAGCGGTGGGCCTCCGGGAAGACATCGAGGTCGATGCCGAGTTTGATGACCGAGAGGAGGTTCAGGGCCTCCTTGGAACTCATCGAAAACGCGTGGCACAGGATACCATAGGCGCGGCCGATCTGGTCGTGGAGCGTGACTGGTTTGCGCTGGGCGAGGAGGGCGCGGGCGTTCTGCTCGTGCTCGATGATCTGCTCGATGACGCGGTTGAGGCGGCCGATGATTTCCTCCTCGGTTTCGCCGAGGGTGGTTTGGTTCGAGACTTGGAAAAGATTCCCCATCGCCTCGGTCCCCTCCCCGTGGAGGCCGCGGACGGCGAGCCCGATTTTGTTCACCGAGTTGATGATCTTGTTGATCTGGTCGCTCATCACCAGCGCCGGCAGATGAAGCATGGCAGAGGCACGCATGCCGGTGCCGACATTCGAGGGGCAGGCGGTGAGATAGCCGAGGTGGGCGTCGAACGCGAAATCGAGCGATGACTCAAGTTCGCTATCCACGCGGTTGATCATGTCGAAAACATTCCCGAGCTGAAGGCCGCAGCAGATCGCCTGCATGCGAAGATGGTCCTCCTCGTTGATCATGACGCTGAGGGATTGGCGGGCATTGGTGACCACCGCGCTGCCGACAGCCTTGGCGGCATGCTCGCGGCTGATCAGGTGGCGCTCGACGAGGACTTGTTTTTCCAGCGGCGAAAGGGATTCCAGCGGCTCGGAGTAGGATTCCTCCATCTCGGGCAAAGCCTCGACGGCGGACTTCACGAGACCCATCACCTCGAGGCGCTCAGCCTTTTTTGCCCAGCCGGGAAATGGCTTGTTGCGAATGTTGCGGGCGAGGCGGACACGGCTGCTGACGACGATCTGGCGGTTCGGGCCGTCGCCGGAGAGCCACTCGCCGGAATTGGCGATGATGCGGGAGAATTTCATTTAGACGAGTTCCGCCTCGAGTTGGCGGATTTGGTCGCGGAGGTCGGCGGCCTTCTCGAATTCCTCGGAGGCGACGGCTTTTGTGAGCTTGTCTTGAAGGGCCTTGAGCTTCTCGTCGCGCTGGCGGGTGATGTGGAATTTCGCAGGCGTTTTGCCGGTGTGCGCGGTGCCCTTGTGCATGTTTTTCAACATCGGCGCGATGCCGTCGTCGAAGACCGAGTAGCAATTGCTACAACCGAGGCGCCCTGTTTTTTTGAAATCCGCTTGGGTGAAACCGCACACGGGGCATTTCACGGCGGCGGGATTTTTTTCAATCTGCTGCGAGTCGCCTATGCCAAGAAGCAGGTCCGCGAGCGCGAAACCAGTCGGGTCGTTGACGCCTTTCTCTTTGGAACAGGATTCGCAGAGGTTCACTTTCTGCATTTTCCCGTCAACGATCTGGGTCAGAAAAACAGTCGCTTCCTTGGTTTGGCAAACATCACATTGCATCGTTTTGATCAGCTATAGATCGGCGTGCCGGTGGAGGCTGTCAACTCGCGGAAACGCCCGATAAGACGCTGCGTAATTGGGCCAGGCTTGCCGTCGCCGATCAAGCGCGTGTCGAGCTTCACGGCGGGGATGACCTCGGCGGCCGTTCCGGTGAGAAAACACTCGTCGGCGGTGAAAATATCGTAGCGGGTCATCATCGGTTCGCGGATGGGAATGCCTAACTCGGCGGCGAGTTCGAAAACGACCGCGCGGGTGACTCCCGCCAACGCGCCGGCGGCGATCGGCGGAGTGGAGATCACGCCATTTTTGATGATGAAAATATTGTCGCCCGTGCATTCGGAAACGAAGCCCTGCTCGTTGAGCATGAGCCCCTCGCCCGCGCCGGCATTCTGGGCCTCAATCTTGGCCATGACATTGTTGAGGTAGTTGAGCGACTTCACCATCGGGCTGAGCGCGCCATGCGGTATGCGGCGGGTCGAACAGGTCACGACATCGAGGCCGTTTTCGTATTTTTCGGCGGAGTAGAGCGTGATCTTCGAGGCGATGATGAATATCGAAGCCTTCGGGCAAAGCATCGGATTCAGCCCGAGGTCCCCCACCCCGCGTGTGACGACCAGGCGGATGTAGCCGTCTTGGAGATTGTTTTGGCGGATCGTCTCCAGCGTGGCCTCGATGACGGCGGTTTTTTCCAAACCGATATTCAGGGCGATCGCACGGGCGGAATCGAACAAGCGGTCGATGTGCTCGTCCAACCGGAAGACCCGGCCATTGTAAAACCGGATGCCCTCGAAAACCCCGTCGCCGTATAGCAAGCCGTGGTCGAACACCGAAATCTTCGCGTTCTCTTTGTCGTAAAATTCGCCGTCTATGTAGATTTTCATGTGGAAAAATTCGCCGGCCATCCTGCGCCGGACAGACGAAAAAGACTAGCCGGGTGCGGAGCCATCACAAGCCCGCAAAATCGGGATTTTGCTCGAAAAGACTAATCGCCTCGCCGGCGAGGAAGAGTGATCCAGTGACGAGAACCGGTTCGGGAAAATCGAGGGAGGCGCGGAGGGCGGATTCGAGTGTGGCGTGGATGTGCGCGGGACGATGGACGCGGGGAGCCAAGGCGGCGGGGGACTCGGTGCGGGGATTATCGACAGGCACGAAAAGAAAACGCGCTGCAAGAGGTTCCAGAAGCGCGAGGATTTCGGGGTAGTCCTTGTCCGCAAGGGCGCCAAAAACGAGCGTGGCTTGGCGGTCGGCGAAAACCTCGCGCCAAGTTTGGACGAGCGCGGCGGCGGAGTGAGCGTTGTGCGCTCCGTCCACGATGAAACGGCCCCCAACCGGCTGAAACCGCGCGGGCCATTCGGTGGCGAGCAGGCCGTCACGAATGGCGGATTCAGAAATAGCGAGGCCGCTGGCGCGAAGGGTTTCGAGTGCCAAAGCCGCGTTCCACTTTTGATGAGTCCCGGCGAGCGACAGCGGAAGCGCGCAGTGCTCGGCAACAAAGCGAATCTCCGAACCACGCTCAGCGGCGATTTTCCGCAAAACCTCGGCGGCGGAGGGTTGTTGCGGAGCGGAAACGACGGGAATCCTAGGCTTGATGATGCCGGCTTTTTCGGCGGCTATTTTTTCGAGAGTGTCGCCGAGCCACTGCATGTGGTCCATGTCGATCGGGGTGATCGACGAAACCAACGGCATCACGGCATTGGTGGAATCAAGACGCCCACCCATACCGGTTTCAAGCACCACGATGTCGCACTCGGC